>CABQMD010000006.1 GCA_902465145.1 uncultured Succinatimonas sp.
TGAGTAATCTTTAATGATTGCCTGAGAAAATCCTGCCTGCGGGCAGGATTTTTTTTGCAAAAAAATCATGTGCAGGTCATACTCTGATCATCTTGCATAAGATGATCAGGATAAAACTCATAAATATGAAACATCTAAAATGTATCACTGCTATTGCAGCTTCATTAGCGGTTATTTCCCTAGGATCAACCGTAGCGCTGAGCTTTTTTTCTGAAAGCAAAGGTCAGGAAATACTTTTAAAAATTTCAAAAAAAATACCGGGACTTGAGCTTAAGGCTGTTTCAAGAGATAACGGCATTTTTACCAAGACCGGACGTTTGTATTTGCGCTATGCTCAGGATCCTAAAGATCGTGACGGGATCATTACGGCTTTTGACTATAAGGTGAATCTTGGTTTTTTGGGTGTTTCCGGCTCTTTTGAACGTGTGAACGGATTTGGCAATATAGATGAGATAATGCGCCCTTATTTGGAGAGATTGCCGCGCATACACGGAAGATTCAGTGCATCTCTTTTTGAAATGGGGGCTTCTGCTGATTTACAAAGTGAGTCCTTTTCTGTTCCGCTAAATGACGGACGTTGCAATATAAAACCTGCATCAGCGGATTTGACATTGAATGCAACCTTGGATGGCAAAGTTAGTTTTAATATTTCCGGGCTTGATTGTACGGCTGATCGCAATTACCGCGGACGAAAGGCTTATATTTTAGATTTAAAAAATCTTTATGCTGAATTTGTTCCCGAATTAAGCGGAAGTACGGTAAAAAAAATGCAGTTTGATGTAGGTGCTCAATCTCTTGCAGCCGAAGCTTCTACTTTATATTTAATAGGATTTGGACCAGACGATGAAGTAAAAGATCCTTCTATACGCGAAGGTTTTTCGCTTGACGATCCGAAGATGATCTTTAATGTGGGTGAAGCTGATGTTACTGGGTTACAGACTTTGGGGATAAAAATTTACGGTAATTATGCTTTCGGTATGCCCTTTATTCGTGACGACATGATGCTCCCCATGCATTCTTTCCGAAACTTAAATTTCGATGCAAAGTTTTCTTTAGTCGACCTTAGGAAGATGATAAAGACTTTAAAAAAAGGAGACACACCGGATTTAAAAAATCTGAAAAGCCTTATTTCATCCCCGGCTGTATTTGATTTAAAACGTTTCTCCTTTGAGAAGGGCAGTGAACACTTTGAATCTTCGGGGAGTTCTTCAGTAGCTTTGAATTACGAAGGCAAATTACAGAATTTATCAGCTGATTTTTCCATAAAAGCCGGAAAGAAAATGGTTACCGACTTTTGCCAGAACGGATATGGTGAAATGCTGAATGTTTTGCTGAAAAACGGTAGCATAACTTCAAGCGGCGATGAATATTCAACCAGATTACAACTTCAGAATGAAGATTTAAAACTTAACGGAGTAAGTTTTCAGAGTGCGGATGAAAATGAAGACGACTTTGTCGGTACTTTTCCAGAGGTAAATTTAGATGAATAGCCTTTACGAAAAATGTGCTAACAGACCTATGATAGTAGCTGAACTTTCTGGAAACCATAACGGCAGTCTCCAAAGAGCAATGGATTTGATGGATCTTGCCGTTAAAAACGGAGCGGATGCCGTCAAGATCCAAACTTATACTGAAGATTCCTTGACTTTGGATTGTTCCCGTCCTGAATTTATGATTAAAAAGGGGCTATGGGCTGGACAAACGCTTTATGATCTGTACAAAAAAGCCAAAACTCCGAGAGAATGGATGAAGCCGATGTTTAAGTACGCACAGGAAAAGGGGATACTACTGTTTTCAAGTCCATTTTCTCCTGCTGACGTTGAGGCTTTGGAAGAAGCTGCTTGTCCTGCCTATAAAATAGCTTCATATGAACTCAATTATCCTGAGCTTATATCGTTGTGTGCTTCAACAGGAAAACCTTTGGTGATCTCTACCGGCATGGGATCGTTAAAAGAAGTTGATTTTGCCGTGGAGCTGGCTTTAAAAAGAGGATGTGGGGAATTGACTTTATTACATTGCGAAAGTCGTTATCCTGCTGATCCTAAAAAATTCAACTTAAAGAGTATTCCTTTTTTTAAAAAACGCTACGGTTGTCGCGGAGGATTGTCGGATCACGCATTGGGGGACAGTATTGATCTTGCTGCAGTCGCACTGGGCGCTGACATGATAGAAAAGCATTTTACGGACAGCAGGAAAACGGGAGGAGTAGACAGCGCTTTTTCCATGGAACCTGATGATCTTAAACATTTGCGGGAACACAGCGAGGCGGTAGCATCTTCATTGGGGCAAGAAAATTTTTGTTTAAGAGATGATGAAAAGTTGTTGCGTAACGGCAGACGCAGTGTCTATCTTGTCAGACCTTTAAAAAAAGGAGCATGCTTAACACGGGATGATGTAGCGGTAGTAAGACCAGGCAACGGGCTTTCTCCTTATGAACTTCCAAACCTTTTAGGAAGGATAGCCTGCTCTGATCTTATTGCACCGCTTCCGTTAAGAACAGAAGATTTTGAGGAAAAATAGGATAACTAATTATTCAGACATTAAAAAGGACCGGTAATGAATCGGTCCTGTTGTGTTGGAAAGATAAGATCAATATCTGATTGAGCTCATCTTGGAAAGTTTTTCACGATCGTGGAAAGCTTGAATGCGGCGTATGGTGCCGGTACGACCGCGTGTTGACAATGAAGTGGTTATGGCATAACCGCGACGATAACGAACACCGTCTACCAGATCTCCGTCGGTAACGCCGGTGCAGGCAAAATAACAAGTATCGGTCTTAATCAGATCGTCAATGCTGTATATGGTCTTAAGATTAAAGCCGTCTTCGCCTTCCAGCATTTTACGTTCTTCCTGAGTTTTAGGCGCAAAACGCATGAGCATCTGTCCGCCTGAACCTTTGATACCGCAGGCTGTGACTATTGCTTCGGGAGTGCCGCCGATCCCCATTACCATGTCAACTTCGCTGAACGGATCCGTAGCTAATAAAGCACCGGCTATGTCTCCTTCGGGACGCAACAATACACGAGCTCCTGCAGAGCGGATCTCGGCTGCCAATCCTTCGTGACGAGGTTTATCCAATACGAAGACGCTAAGCTGTGATACAGGTTTGCCGAGGGCATAAGCCGTTTTTTTAAGATTATCCGCAACCGGTGCATCCAAGTCGATAACTTTGGCTGCTTCAGCTCCTACTATGATTTTTTGTGCGTAATAACTGTGTCCAGGATTGAACATAGTTCCCTTCGGCGCCAGTCCGGCACAAGTCATGCCGCCGGTTCTACCGAATGCAACGCAGGAGGTTCCGTCGACGGGATCTACGGCTACGTCCATTTCAGGACCATCGCCGAATCCTACGTCTTCACCTGTAAAAAGCATGGGCGCGTTGTCTTTTTCTCCTTCACCTACCACAACTTTTCCGCGTATATGTAAAGCTTGGAATGCTATGCGCATGGCATTGACTGCATCCTGATCAACGGCTTCTTTATCACCGCGTCCAATATTTACTGCAGACGCTAAAGCTGCTGCTTCGGTTACACGCACGAGATCCAAAGCGATATTTTTGTCTGCCAAATGCTGAAGCATAAAAACCCCTGTTTTATTCATCTGTATTGTTATTCTGACGTTTTGCAGTCTTACGTATAACAATATAGCCGAAAAAACAGAGAATTAACTTAAAATCATGCTTTAGATATTCTGTTTTGAAGCTGGGATCACGACTTTGAAACAGGTCCATTTGCCAATCTGACTTTTTACGCTTACGTCTCCTCCGAAAAATTTTGCGGCTCGTTTGACTATTGATAGCCCAAGACCGGTACCTTCATTGCGACGTGAATGACTTTTGTCGACACGGTAGAAGCGTTCGAAAATACGTTGTTGATCTTCTTGAGAAATTCCCAGACCGTCATCTTCTACCATAATAATTTTATTACCGTTTTCTTCTTGTAGTTCTATGTTTACGTGTCCGTATTCTTTGCCGTATTTAATCGCGTTGTCGGTTAAATTGAAGATCATTTCGTAGAAATAGCGGTAGTTACCGGTGAACTTGGTAAGTGATCCATGTATATTTATCGAAATATTTTTGTTTTGGGCTTTGTCATGAAGGTTTTTGGATATTTCGTTGCAGATATTTAAAGGATCCAAAATTTCGGAGGCTTCTTTTACTTTCCCTTCATCAAGACGTGATAGCAGGATAATGTCGTTGATCATGCGTACAAGGGCTGTAGCTTCACGACTGATTTTTTTATAAAAACTCTGCTCATCTCCTCGGCGAACCAGCCCGGATTCCAAAAGTTCGGCTGCGCCTATGATGGATTGCAAAGGAGTTTTCAATTCATGAGATACGTTGGCGGTAAACTCTCTGCGTTGCGCTTCTGCAAGACGCGATGCGGTCACGTTTACGTAAATTAAGGCATATCCTAGCAGTTCTTCATTACCGACACGACTGATGAAGATGTCGTAAATCTGTCCGTCACGTTCGATAGAGGTTCTTTTGGCGGAAAAATCGTGATTGTCGCCATCAAAGAGTTCAAATACATAACTTGAATGATCTAAGTTTAAGAAACTTTTTCCTACTGCAGAGGCATCCGCATGCAGTAATTTTCTGGCACTGTGATTTATGGAAATTATTTCTCCTTTTGAGTTTAGGATCACCAATCCTTCGGTCATGCTGGCAGTAACGGCGGAAAGTTCTTCTCTTTGACGTTTTATATGCAGAATTTGCTTATTAATGTGTTTTTGCTGGGAATCCAGTCTTTTTACCAAGGGAGTAAGTTCGTCGTAAATTTCAGAGTCCAGCGGATGATCGAGGTCGAGTTCATTTAAGGGGCTGACTATTCGTTTTGCTAGATGAACTGCCAGATAAAGAGAAACCAATCCTGCAAATAAAAGGATCACCACAGTTTCGCTGAGTAGTGTTACTATGCCTTGAAAGAGAGTGGCGGCGGTCACCGAACAACGCAGGACCTGACCGTTTTCAAGTTTTATAGCGTAATAGTCTGTACGTTCTGAAAGAGTGTTGGAAATGCGTACGTCTGATCCGTAACCTTGTTTTATGGCCTCTTTTATTTCCTTGCGTTCAAGGTGATTTCCCATTTGCAAAGGATCGGCTTCATTATCAAAATATACTGATCCGTCCTGCTTTATCAAAGTTACACGATATGGAAATTTTATATTGCTTTTTACTATGTTTATTCCTTCTGTGTTAATACTGGTTGCCAGGCTTTTGACAAAAGAAGTGAGACTTTTAAGTGAATTGTCTTTAACGGTATTTTGTGCAAGATAAATCATAGCTCCGCAGGAAAGCAGCAAAACTGCAAGACTTACACAAAAAATGCTCCAGAAAATTCTGTATTTCATAATCGGCGTACCGGAAGTTGGGCAGTGGTTTCAGATGGCAGGTGTTAAAAGTTTTTGTTATGTTCCTAAGACAGGAATTCAGAATATCTTTTTAGTTTTGTTTAGATTACGGTTCGACATTACTGCTCAATTTTGTAGCCTAAACCGCGTACTGTTTTGACTATGGATCCGGCTTCACCTAATTTTTGACGCAGTGTCCTTATATGAACGTCTACGGTGCGATTTTCACCGTCATATTCAAGATTCCAAATCTTGCCCAAAAGCATTTCCCGTGAATAAACCCGGCTGGGATGACGCATAAGCAGAGCGAGAAGTTCAAATTCTTTAAAGGTTAGTTCAACAGTTGTACCGTTAACCTGTACCCGATGTTTGTCCTCACAGAGACTTACATCACCGATTTTTAAAGTTTCCTCACGTGAGTCTGCGGTACGACGTAAAACGGCTTTAACTCTGGCAGCCATTTCCATCATGGAGAACGGTTTGGTCAGATAATCATCGGCTCCTTGATCAAGTGCACCTATACGTTCGTATTCGGCGCCGCGGGCAGTGGCCATGATTACAGGAATTTTCTTAGTACGCGGATCTCTTCTTAGGCGTTTTAAGATTTCAACTCCGTTAAGATCAGGCAACATTACGTCAAGAAGGATCAGATCCGGATGATTTTTTTCCATAGCTGCGAAGAAACTGGTACCGTCAGAAAACCCCTCAACTTCGAAGTTGAGGGAACGCAGGGTATAAATCTCAATCTCGCGGATGTCGGTATCGTCTTCAACGCAGTAGATCATCTTAAGACCTCGGTATTAAATTTAATAATATGGCGACACAAAAACCTTAAAGTTATCTTAGGTATATATCGCAACCTTTTTTATAAATGTAGCAATGCATTTGGAAACAAATTCAGAGTAAAGCTCTCTTAGCTCGTATTCCAGGTGAATTGTAACGACGGCAGTCAGTAAGAGGATCCTACCTGAGAATTAAGATGGGCAAGATAGTGATCCTCATGCATTTATGCTGATAAGTATGTCAAGCTGAAACACCGGGCTGTTTGCCGGTGATCACGTATAATACCCATTGCGCGATATTGCAACAATGATCTGCAGTGCGCTCCAAATATTTTGCCATAAGCAGAACATCGAGACTGACACGATGATCGGGAGTATTGCTCATTTCTTCTATGATGGATTGTTTTACCATCATGAAGTATTTGTCTATGCCGTCATCTGATTTCAGTACGTCTTCTGCAACATGAAGATCGAGTCTTACGAAGGAATCTATGGCCTTATGCATGATCTGACGTACTGATTCTGCCATTTTTATTAAGAGATCAAAAGAAGGTCCTGCAAGGGTGTAGTCGTAAGTGGTTACGATCTCTGCAATGTCTATTCCCTGAGCTCCTATACGATCAAGATCCGTTACCATTTTCAAAACGGCCGACACCAAACGTAGATCGCTTGCAACAGGTTGTTCTCTGAGGATCAGTGACAAACACAGTCTTTCTATATCACGACTGCGATTGGCCAGATCGTATTTTTGATTGAAAACATACAGTGCACGTTCGCGATCGTGATTTTGAAGTGCGGCGAAATCCTCACCTAAATTTTTCTCGCATACTGAACCTAATAAAATGAATTGCTTGTTGAGTTCATCAAATTGTTCGTCAAGTTTTTTACGCATTTTGTTTGCATCCTCCGTTAACCGAATCTGCCGGTGATGTAGTCCTCGGTACGTTTGTCTTCTGGCTTTGAGAAGATTTTGTCGGTGGGGCCAAACTCCACCAGATCTCCTAGCAGGAAGAATGCGGTGTAATTGGAAATTCTCAAAGCCTGTTGCATGTTATGAGTAACGATGACGATGGAATATTTTTCCTTAAGTTCAAGAGCCAGTTCTTCAATTTTGCCAGTAGAAATGGGATCAAGCGCTGAAGTAGGCTCGTCCATTAGCAGTACTTCAGGTTGAACTGCCAAAGCTCTTGCAATGCAGAGACGTTGTTGTTGTCCGCCGGACAGTCCCAAAGCCGAGGAATGAATGCGATCTTTGACTTCATCATAGATTGCAGCTGCGCGTAAAGAGTTCTCCACCAAAGCATCAAGTTTTGCACGGTTTCTAACTCCGTGAGTTCTCGGACCGTAGGCTATGTTGTCGTAAATGCTCATGGGAAAAGGATTGGGTTTCTGAAATACCATTCCCACTTCTTTTCGTAATTTGGAAACGTCAATTTCCGAATTGACCAATTCCTGATCGTGATAAAGAATGCTACCTTCAAGTTTTACCGAAGGAATAAGATCGTTCATGCGATTTAGATTTCTGATGAAAGTAGATTTACCGCATCCTGAAGGACCTATCAATGCGGTAATGCTGTGCTCTTTGATATCCATATTGATATTATGCAGAGCGTGATGATCATCGTACCATTGATTGAACTGTCTTACGGTGAAAATGTTTTTTTCTTCTGTTGTTATTTGTGCGGACATTTAGGCACCTTTCTTATTTCTGATGCGGCGTGCGAGTACACTGGCGGTTATGTTGATCGCAAGACTCATGAACATGAGGATGGCTGCGATCACAAAAGCTACCTCAAATTCGCCCTGTTCTTTGGCGTATACATACAGTGCTACGGTAAGGGTGGCACCTGCTGATTCCATAGCATCGAAAAAACCGTTCAGATTGTGAGCAAATCCTGCGGTAAACAGCAACGCCGCCGATTCTCCCATCATGCGTCCTACGGAAAGAATGCACCCTGTGACTATTCCGTCTATACAGCAAGGAAGGACCACCGTGCGGATGACGCGCCATTTGGCAGCGCCCAGACCGAATGCACCTTCACGATAGCTTTGCGGTACGGTTTTAAGACTTTCTTGGGTGGTTCTTATGATGGTAGGAAGGTTCATGATCATAAGGGTAAGAGCGCCAGCCAAAAGCGAAGTTTTGAATCCCAGCAACTGACAAAACACCAACATGCCTACGAGACCGTAAATAATCGAAGGGATCCCTGCCAGAGTTTCAATGCAGTATTCAATTACTTTTTCGATTCTTGGTCTGTTTGAGTATTCGTTAAGGTAAATGGCAGTTCCGACTCCCATGGGTAACACCAGTAACAATGCGGCAAAAATGATGTAAACCGTGTTCATGATGTCAGGAAGAAGACCTATGGTTTCGTCTAAATAGCTTGGACTTGTGAAGAGTAATTCCCAAGAAAAATAAGGAACGGCTCTTACGAAGACATAAATGATGAGGAAAAATACCAAGGCTATGGTGATTGTCATGCAGGCATAAGACAACGACAGCATGGTGTCCTTGTAGATCTTTCTTTTTATAGATGAAACAGACATTAGCGTTTTATCCCCTTCTTTAAAAACATATTCAGGATCATGTTGATGATCATGATGAATATGAAGAGCGTAAGAGCAATGGAGAACAGGGCTTCGCGTTGCAGACCTGAGGAGTAGGACATTTCCGATGCCACTGCGGTGGTGAGGAAACGAACACTTTCAAAAATGGAATAGGGCATATTGGCGGCATTACCTGCAACCATCATTACAGCCATGGCTTCGCCTATGGCGCGCCCTACGCCTAAAACCACGGCGGCACTGATCCCGGAGCGGGCGGCTGGTACCACCACTCTGAAAATGGTTTCGATTTTATTGGTGCCCAAAGCCAGAGAGCCCAGTTCGTATTCTTCAGGGACGGCTTCTATGGCTGTGACCGATACTTTGATAATGGATGGTAGGATCATGATGGCCAAAACGATGGTGGCTGCAAAAAGTCCGGAACCGTCAGGAAGAGAAAAAATTTCCTGAATAGCCGGAACCAGCATCAGCATTCCGATGAATCCGTATACGACGGAAGGAATTCCGGCAAGCAAATCTACTATTGGTTCTACCGTAAGTCTTACTTTTTTAGGAGCCATCTTCGCAAGGTAGACTGCAGAGAAGAACCCTAACGGCAAGCCTATGACAATGGCTCCGACGGTACCGTAGACAGAAGTAAGAATGAACGGAAGGATCCCGAATTTGGGATGTTCCGCAGTCGATGCCCATTCGCTCCCGAAGAGAAAATCAATGGGACCTATTTTGGCAATGGCAGGCGTACCAGCCAAAACCAAATATACACAGATCATGAGTACGAAACCCACATTCATGATGCCAAGGATCAAAAAGATCCAATAAGCGATTTTTTCTGTGTCGATAAATTTTTTTCGAGAATTTAACATACGTACAGATCCGATAAAGCAGGCCTTAAAGGCCTGCCTGCGATTACGTGTGGTAAAAATTTATTTGGCGGAAACTACGCCAGCTTTGTCAAACAGAGGTTTGGCTTCATCAGAGAAGGTGTAATCGACAAATTTCTGAGCATCGGCAGAAAGAGTCTTTCCTTTTTTGGTGACCAGAACGAAAGGACGCTGTAACTTATAAGAACCGTTCTTTACTGTTTCTTCGGTTGCTGCCACTCCGCCTATGGTCAGACCTTTGACTTTTTTCGATACTGCAGAAAGCGAGGCATAACCTACGGCATTGGCGTTCTGAGATACAGTGGTAATGACATCACCGGTTGAGGTTAGTTCCTGACGGTATTTGCATTTTTCTTTAGTTCCGGTAACGGATTCGAAACCGTCACGAGTACCGGAACCTGCTTCACGACCGATGAGAACAATGGGAGAATCAGCTCCGCCCACTTCTTTCCAGTTTGTGATCTCTCCGCGATAGATTTTGCCTATCTGATCCAAAGAAAGATCCTTTACGGAGTTTTTATTGTTAACTACAACCACGATACCGTCTAAAGCTAAGGTTGTACCGACTAAAGTTTTCTCTTCGTCGGCCTTAAGGGCACGTGAAGAAAGACCGATGTCGCAACGACCGTCTTCAGCAGCCTGAATTCCTGAGCCTGAACCGGTAGGATTGTAGGTTACGGTAATGTCACTGTTCTTCTTCATGAAAGATTCTGACATTACGCCAATCAGCTTTTCCATGGAAGTTGATCCGTCGGTAGAAACTGTACCTGCATTGGCGTGAGTGCAAACAGCGATCCCGGTGGTTAATGCCAGAACGGTGAAAATCTTTGACAACTTCATTTTTCTATCTCCTGAATTGAATTTTTGATTTTTCTAACTGAGTTCAGGATAAAAAAGAGTTGTTAAATGCTTTGTTGAAAAATGTTAAATTTAGGTAAAGAGATCAAAGAAAATAAAAAAGCCCTGCTCAAAGCAGGGCCAAAAAGAATCACCCAAGATCGTGATCAAGCAGCTTTGAAATCACCGCTACGATAGACCTTGCGGATCTTTATTTCCGGTTTGGCGTAAGCCGGCCTTTCATTCATCACCTGTTCAATTTGTTCCTGAGTCATGCCGGCTGCCGACAGTCCCAGTACCCGGTAGGTGATGTAAGGTCTTGCTTGACGCGAAATAGAGTAAATGACAGTTCCTTTGTCATCAGGAAGATTCAGTGGGGTTAAAATCCCGCTTTCATCAAGACGGCGAACGGTAGGTTCGTTTGCAGGCAGTCGTAATTCACTGCGTCTTTGCAATACAAATTCACGCAATAGAGCGCGCTCTGAGAAATCCATGTTTTGCACTGAATCCAAGGTAGCGGCATCAGATAATTTTTTCAATTTTCTCTGGTGACCTATGTTCCATACTTTGATCAGAGCTTGTGCAATGAAGTTAGAGAGCTCAAATATCAGTGCTAAATAGAGGTAATCACGGCAGGCATCAATTCTTGTTGCCAATTCTTTTGAAAAAACGTCGAAAGGTACGGTAAGGACCGCAACCGTGGCGCAGGTGATCCAGATCATCATGATGTTAAGGCAATTAACGGGTGTACTGCTGTCATTTGCTTCGTTATTTATACGATTCATGGAAACTTTCCTCCGCAACTTTATAAATTAGTTATGCAATGTATATAGCAATAGCCGTGCCATCCATAAAAAGTCTTATATATCAATATGTAAATCAATCATGTCAAAAAATTGTCTTATGAGCTTTTATTTTTTGAAAAAAAAAGCGGCGTTGTGACACATTTGCGGCAGTCCTTTAAAGTGCAGTCTGCAAATTTGTTAAAATAGGAGAATACAAATTACAATTGGCTGGCGTCCTTTAGTTCAGTTTATCGGAACTTTGCAGATGACGCGTTTTGACCTATACCGACAGGATGCATTTAAAATGAAAAAGATCGTTGCGATTATCAAACCATTTAAACTCGATGATGTTCGTGAGGCTTTGAGTGCTCAGGGAATTTCCGGAATGACGGTTTCCGAGGTCAAAGGATTCGGCCGTCAGAAAGGTCATACCGAGCTTTATCGCGGTGCTGAATACGTGGTTGATTTTCTTCCCAAGGCAAAAATAGAATTGGTGGTTAAGGATGAGGATGCTGACGTTTGCATCGAAGCCATTATCAAAGGCGCTCATACCGGCAAGATTGGTGACGGAAAGATTTTTGTTTCTCAGGTTGAACGCGTGATCCGTATTCGTACCGGTGAAGAAGGTGAGGATGCCATTTGAGCATGAGTAAAAAACTATTGACGGCGGCATTGGCCGCCTTTTTTTTCATGGGATGTTCTACCCAACCTCCTGCGAATCCCAATAATTTGTGTTCGGTTTTTCAAGACAAGGACAGTTGGTATGTTGCGGCTCATAAAGTACATGCAAAATACGGGATCCCGATAGATACTGCAATTGCGATCCTTGCTCAGAATTCCAAGCTTTCAAATCAGGATAACGGTTTGTTTGAAAGCTTGACTTCTGCAGTTGGTCTGGGAAACGAAGGATTTTTAGTTGTATCGGATGAGATCTGGCAACAATATAAGGACGAAGCCGGAAATTTTTTATCGGACAGAGGATCTTTTGCCGATGCCCTAGATTTTATGGGCTGGTACATGAATAAGGCCAAAGAAAAAAGCGGAATCGCTCTTTTTGATGCTTATAATCAGTACCTTGTATATCGTGAAGGTTTTGACGCTTTTAATACCCGATCTTACACAGCCAAAGTTTGGCTTTTAAACGAGGCTTCTGAAGTACGCAACAGGGCATTGGAGTATCGTAAACAACTTTTACGTTGCAATCTCTATTAGTTCAAGAGGGAGTGATTTATGCCTTTAATTGACAGCTTTGTCGTGGATCATACTGTGATGCCGGCACCTGCGGTGCGTTTGGCCAAGATCATGAAGACTCCGCACGGAGATGAAATTGAGATTTGGGATCTGAGATTTATCAAACCTAATACCGGGATGATGCCTGAAAAAGGGTTGCATACTTTCGAGCATTTATTTGCCGGTTTTATGCGTGATCATTTAAATGAACCAGGCAAGGTAGAAGTGATAGATATCTCTCCTATGGGATGCAAAACTGGGTTTTATATGAGTCTTGTAGGAGCTCCATCAGGGGAAAATGTTCGCAAAGCTTTGCTTGCGTCAATGCAGGATATAGTCGCATTGCCCAAAAATTTCAAAATTCCTGCCGCAAATCCTCTTCAGTGCGGATCATACAAATTGCACAGTCTGGCAGAGGCACAGGATCTTGCTTCCATGGTGCTAGAGCGAGGAGTTGTGATCACCGACAGCGCGGACATCAAGTTGTCATCTGATAAGTTAAAGGATCTTGAGTGATCAAAAGAGCTGTTTTTTTAGACAGAGACGGGGTTATAAACCGTGATTACGGATATGTAGGCCCCGTGGAATGTTTTGATTTTATTGCAGGTGTCAAAGAAGCTTTGGCTCTTATAAAGAGTAAAGGCTATCTTTTGGTTTTGATCACCAATCAATCTGGTATAGCGCGCGGAAAATACGGTATGTCGGACTTTCTTGCGACTACAGCTTATATGCAGCAGGTATTGGAACTGCATAATGCTAGATTTGATGCTGTTTACTGTTGCCCCCATCATCCTAATGCAGAGATATCTTTATACAGAGAAACATGTCTTTGTCGTAAACCGCTTCCCGGCATGTTTGAAAAAGCTTGTACCGAATTAGGTATAGATCCTGTAGTTTCTGCAGCTGCAGGAGATCGCGCGCGTGATCTTGAGGGGCCGCGTAGTCTGGGGGTAAAAAACTTAGCGCTTATCGGAGCCTCGGTTCAAGAGTGTGCATTGGCGCCATACGCATACAGATATCCTGATCTTTTGTCTTTTGCTAAAAATCTTTAACTCTTTCCCCTTAACTGATCAAATTTGTTCAAAAAAACGTCATCTGGCGTTTTTTTGAGTGCAGATTGTTTCTTTTGAAACAGATCCTCTCTTTTATGGTGTAGTTTTAGATAATAAGCATTCGCTTACTCAAAATTCTTTCTGATTTAAAGCTGACCATTATAAATAATGTCTGTTTGTAATGGATATCTACATGTTGGTGTATCTGTAGAGTATTTTTTAGCAAGAGAAGATCCGCAAATATCTGGGGGAACAATTCATGCGTAATTTTAAAAAAAACTTAGGATGTGCCGGTTGTCGAGATCATTCCCTTGTAAAAATAGTCATGAATTCCGGTACCCGCAATCGTATTGAACAAGAAGCTGAATTATCCGACGGAAGCAAAGTATTCATTAAACTTTCAGAACCTATGAAACCTTATGATGTTTTAATTTCAGATGACGGACATATGGTTCAGATAGTTCCTGAAGCCGAGGAAGTGGTATGCGTACGTCTTAGCGACAGGGTAACTATGGCGAAAATTTGTTATTACTTCGGTACACGAAGCATTCCTATTGAAATACTTCCCATGAGCTTTTGTTTTCTGCCAGATAAGGCATTGGAGAAGGCATGTCGTAGTTTCGGTCTCTTGGTTAGTCATGAATTCAGACCTTTCATCCCTGAAGCAGGAGCCTACGCACATCACGGTCCGCGTTATACCGATGTATATTCTCGTACTTAAATTATTGGAGTTTTCATTTGCAAAATTAACGTTAAGCGCATCAAAAAAAGATCAAACATAGAAGACATAGTGTAAGAAAAGCGCTTTTGATGCGGTATAAAATTCGAAAAAATAGGAGCTTTTCTAGATGTAGTTGTCTTACTCTTTGAAATTACTGAATAAAAAAAAATAACAAAAATGTGCCGCACTTCAAAAATTAGACTAAAATACGCTTTGTTCGCAGGGGAAAGATATTCACCTGTGAGTATTCTCTGTTTAAACAGTTTTGGAGATTAAAATGAACAAGTTTCAGGCTATGTTAGGCGTTGTTGCCTTGGGTGCTACTGTTTTGGTTGGTTGCGCTGACAACTCCGCTTTAGAGGCCAAGATCGACGCTATCGCTGCTGATGTTGACGCTTTGAAGGCTCAGCAGTCCAAGCTCGCTAACGACGTTGCTTTCGTTAAGTCCGACGCTGCCCGTGCTAACGAGCGTCTCGACAATTTGGCTCGTCGTTACAAGAAGTAATTTTCTTGCAGCGATTTGCTGAAAAAGGACCCGCGTAAGCGGGTCTTTTTGTTTCTGACGATCTGATAATCTTTTTTCAGATCGTTTTTTTATTTTTGGAGGAGAGATTATTTTCTGTGCGTTTGCACACGTTTTTACTTGTATTACAGCCTTGTTTTTTGTTTTGGCTGATTTCATAATTACAAATAGTAATAACTGCTATTTGTTAAATTCAGCTTAGCTTAGATGATATTTTGTCTGAGAAGCAGGGATTACTCTTGAAAAACTTTCAGTAAAATTTCAGATAAACGACAACTGTCATAATGTGATCTCTGTTTTGGCAGTGTTGAAATATTTACCCAAAATGCCTTTTATAACAATAAAAAAAACATTAATTAAAATCTTTTCGGCTTTATGTATTTTTTCTGTTTTGGCGATACAGATATCAAACTGCGAAGCAGCTCAGGTAAAAAAAATAGTATTTGGAACGGATATCTACCCGCCTTATGTTCTGGTGAACGAGCAAGGGAAATTGACAGGAATCGATTGTGAACTTGCTGAGGAAGCAGGAAAACGGATGGGATTTAGGCCTGAATTTGTTGTTATTGATTGGGCTAAAAAGAAAGATTTGCTTCAAAGCGGAGAAATAGACGGGATCTGGTCGTGTTTTACCATGAGCGGCAGGGAAAATGATTTCACCTGGGCTGGTCCTTATCTTGGAAGCAATCAATCCGTACTCGTGAAGAATGACAGCGATATATACAAATTAAGCAATTTGAACGGCAGAAGTCTGTGTGTTCAAAATACAACTGTTCCGGACAGCATTTTTGAAGGCGGTTATAAAGTAAACAAGACGTTGCCGGTTTTGTCTGAATTAGTGATATTTTCAACAATAGAAGATTGTCTGGCTGCTTTAAGACAAAACGGTTGTGATGCCGTTGCCGCCCATGAAGAGGCTTTGCTGTTTACTGTGAACGAAGGCGGCTACAGAATTTTGGAAGAACCTCTTGAAACGGTGGGAATTGGTGTGGCCTTTCGCGGCAACAACAGTTATTTTGCCGATTCTTTGACCAAGACCTTTGATCAGATGCGTAAAGAAGGTTTCATTAAAAGGATAGTTAAAAAGTATCATTTGCGTTATCACGAGCCGCCTGAGCTTTCTCAAAGATCGAAATAAAAATATGCTTAATATTCAAATAAAGAGGGTGAATTGCTTCGTCTATATGGCGGTGTTCTTTGTTGTAGCAGGAATCGCCAGTTTGGGGATAGTTTATACGGTAACCACTGAGCTTGCGTTAGAAGAGGCTCAGAAAGATTTATCCTCATCTCTTGATAACGTCAAGAAATCTGTCAGCAGTTATGAAGAATACACATTGGCCAGCAACACGAGACAGCTTCTATCCCTAAAAGAAAGAGCTCGCTATGTTCGTGATTGTTTGCATTTTTCAGCGGATATGCGAGCAAATCGTTTGAACGATTTGCTTAAAACGCAGTTCGTTGACGGTTATTTGATTTTTAACGGTGACGAACAGGTGGAATTGCAGAGTTCACCTGCAGCTTGGCGCATATGGAAACATACTTTAGGACAAACAGCAGCTCATAATTTTAAAGCAGCAGGAAAGAGTTTGTCTTTTATGAGAAGTGAGGAATTGAACGAGTACGAACTAGACTTAGCGGTTATAGCTCGCGATGATGCCGATGGATTCGTTTTTATTTATAACGATAAGTCTGCCGACTCCGGCGTACGTATGAACGTCGAAGATTTTCTTAAAGGTCGTTATTATCGCAACAACAGCATTCTGTTTTTAACAGATTATAAAGGAGATATCTCTTTTTCAGGTGATCCTAAACTTAATGGACTGGTCGATCTTATTCGTCAGGATCAGTCTCAGACAAAGGATATGAAGAGGATAAAACTTGGTGGTGAAGAGTGGTTCGGTATGAGCCGCGGTTATCGCAGGAATGTGTTTTACATGTTTTCTCCTGTCGATGCTGTTTTTTTGACGCGTGATTTTGCAATGCTGTTGTCGGTAAGTTTTGTCGGAATGTTCGTATTCATGCTCCTGACTACCTTGGTTTATTTTCAATGGAAAAGCAAGCGCAGAGAAAAAAAACACGAGCATATTCTGGCCATTACTACCAAACTCTTTGAGACAGTCATTATTTACGATGCCATGAAAGATAAGTGGCTTGCCATCAAGTTGCCTGAAAAAAATCAGATCCTGTTTTCCGAAGCCAAGAGTGTTAAAGATATTTTAAAAACGGTGATCAGAATCTATTCGACTACAGATAAGAATAATGAAATCATTCGTTTCTTGGATTGGGAGTACCTTAAAAACAGATTGCATCACGGTTTGTGTACTTTGTGTGAGCTTGAAGACAGCAACGGCAAATGGCATTGCATCAGAGTAGAGCCTTGTGCAAGTTCGGAGAATAAATCTCAAGGCTCTTTTCTGCTTACCGTGTACAGTGCCGATGTGGTTCATCGCGAGGAAAATGAGTTGTTGGCTGAATTGAAAGCCAGCGTAATTTGCAGAAAAAATGAAACGCTCAGAGTGAGCAGCTTCGTCGGACGTTTGAGCCAATCGCTCAAATCTTCGATGTCAAAAATGCAGGAATGGCTTGCACACAGTGAACGTTCTTGCGACGATGCAGAAAAAGTTAAATTTTACCGAGGGTTAATGCAAGAGCGCATTGTCAGTATAAACAGTATTATGAATGCCCTTTTGACTTTGGTAAAACTAAAAATCGGTAAAATTCAACTTGATGATACCGTATTTGACCTTTGTTATTTATTGCAGGATGTGTCTGATACCGTAGGGAAACGCTCCGGAGTAAAAGTTTCATATATAAGAAACGGCGAAAATGAACTGATGGTTAAGGGCAGTCAGTTGCATCTGCGTCAAATCCTTGTTCATCTGATGGATAATGCCATTCGCTATACACCTGAGGGCGGATCTGTACAGTTACGTTGCCGTGAGATTTTTTATTGCGGACGTGAACGTTGGTATGAGCTTTCTGTAAGTGATAACGGCGAAGGGATGAGTGAAGAGTTCAAGCCTAAATGTTTTGAGGTCATGGCACAAGAAGATCCCTATGCTAAAAATGGTTTATGCGGGACTGGACTGGCTATGGTAAAGCATATAGTCGAACAGATGTCCGGATGTATTTCCGTGATGAGTTGTAAACACGTGGGGACTACTTTCAAACTGCGTTTACCGTTTGAAGCGGTTTGTGATGTTCCTAAGTCTGGGCATGAAGATATTTCCTTTGAAGGGAAAAAGGTTTTGCTTGCCGATGACAATGAATTTGCTCTTGAGTATGAAGAATTCGTGTTGAACGATCTTGGATTTAGTGTTGTATGTACGCGAGGAAGTAGGGAAGCTTTGGATTTGTATAAAAAATCGGCACCTAACGAATTCTCCGTGATCTTCCTTGATATTGCCATGCTTGATTCAGACAGTTGCGAGGTGGCACGTATTATCAGAAACTCATCGCGCAAAGACAGTATGAATACTCCCATAATAGCAATTTCCCCTAATGCTTATGTAGACGACAGAGGTCGTTGTATTGAAGCAGGGATGAATGATTGTCTAAGTAAACCTTTGAATAAGAATTCTTTGACAAAAGTTTTGGAAAAATATTTGTGAGTACCTAACTGATTAAATTTCCGTCACTTCGGCGGCGGAAAAGCATGTTAATGAAAAAAAATTTTTTAAAAATAAATACCTGCCATTAAATTAAAGACCGAGCGGCTTAAGATTGCATGCATGAATGAGCGGTAATGGAATCGACCTGCGGTCTTGTTCTTTGTAAGCAGATGGAAACGGGGGTCATGGTTTAATGCAATCGGCCGGAAGA
>CABQMD010000007.1 GCA_902465145.1 uncultured Succinatimonas sp.
ATGCGTGGTCGCGGTCATGCCATGATCGGTACCGGTGTCGGAGAAGGCGCCAACTTCGTTGAAGATGCAGTGGAGCGTGCCATTCATTCTCCTCTTATCGAGCCTGTGGACATTCAGTCGGCTGCTGGTCTTTTGGTTATGGTACGTACCAACCCGAATTTCCCGATCCTTAAATTTGAGCAGGTTAACTCCGCGGTACAAGCCTATGCTGATACTGAAGCAGATTGTAAGTTCGGTCTTACTTTCGATGACACTATGCCTGAAGATCAGGTATCGGTTACGATCTTGATCACGGGAATAAGTACTGCCGATACTGTGGCAGCTGAGACAGCAGCTTTACGCGGCAATGATGGTATACGTGCCGGAGTAAAACAGAACGGTTTCTATCACACTTACAGTGGAATGCGTCCTGGATTCGGTACGGAAGCAGCCCCCAAAGGGCAAGTGTCATTCAGCGTAGGACAGGGTTCACAAACTCAGCAACGCAATGAAAATGCAGAATTCGGTAATACTTCTATTCCTTCATCCGTTGCAAATTTTACGGCAAGGCCCGTTGAACCTGAAATGCGGCAGCCTGCCGAGGTACCTGTAGGAAACAGCAACAATGCAGAAGACGATCCTTCTGGGTTGTGGGACGAATTGCCTCCGATCCTTAGAAACCGTGCTGACTAAATATTCCTTATAACAATGGCCGGATCTTTATGATCCGGTTTTTTTTATATAAGACAGTGAAAAAACGGGATTGCAACCTGAGCAGATGGCGTTATTTGAGTTTCTGCAAATGTTATAATGAATAAATCTGAAGACAATTGCGGACAAAAAGGTCCGCAGTCTCCTGAATAAATATCAGATTGCAAATAAGAAATCCTCACAGGAGCTCTTTTTTGAAAGCAGTAAGGATTTTCCGTTATTAGTCGGAATACGTTCGTCGAACGAGGCATCAGACATGGTGAAGCAGCGTACACTGGCAAAAACTATAGAGGTAACCGGAATAGGCTTGCACTCAGGAGCCAAGGTAAGTGCCGTGTTTTCACCGGCACCTGCCGGTACGGGTATTGTGTATACTCGTGGTGATCTCTCCCCTAAAGTTACGATGAAATGTAGCGCTGATAATGTGCGTGATACGCAGTTGTGTACTGCTTTGGTCAATCAAGACGGGGTGCGCATTTCAACTGTTGAGCATCTAACTGCGGCTTTGTGTGCTTTGGGAATAGATAACCTTGCCGTCGAAGTGAATGCGCCTGAGCTTCCAGTGATGGACGGATCTTCTCAACCTTTTCTGTATCTTTTTGAAAAGGCAGGAATTAAGGAACTGGATGTCCCTCGTGAATTTTTGCGGGTAAAACGTAAGGTAAGGGTTGAAGATCATGAAAAGTGGGCCGAACTTAATCCGTCTGACGGCGGGTTTTTCATGGACCTGACTATCGATTTTAATCATCCTGCTATGGAAAAGTCGTTACAGCATTTTGCTTTTGATTTTTCCGGTAAGAGCTTTTTGGAGCAAGTTTCCCGCGCCAGAACCTTTTGTTTTATGCGCGATGTGGAATACATGCATGCTCATCATTTGGCATTGGGCGGTTCACTTGAAAATGCCGTGGTTTTGGATGATTACCGAGTAGTCAATCCTGAAGGTTTGAGATATCCGGATGAATTTGTAAAGCATAAGATGCTGGATGCCTGCGGTGATTTGTATATGAGTACTCACAGTATTTTGGGCAGCTTCAAAGCATATAAAACCGGACATGCCTTAAATAATGCCTTATTGCGGGCTTTATTGTCAGATCCTCGTAATTATGAGGTCGTTTCGTTTGAAAACGAAGCTCAGGGAGCCATCGAATGCCTTTCTCCTCGAGCTGAGTTCAAATCTATTCTTGCCTAAGTTTTGTTGACTATAGAACACGGATGGATGCAGGAAGTGAGGCATAAACCCACTTCCCGTTTCAATCATCGTCCAGAAGGGGCGATAATCTCGTTAATTGTGATCCACTATATTTCTCTTCCGCCGAATTGTTTCGGCGGTCACTATGTAGATGATCTTTTTACAGGTGAGCTTGACGAAAACGCGCATCCGTATTTTAAAGGCCTGTCTTCTTTTGAATGTTCTTCGCACCTGTTTATAAATCGAAAAGGTCTTATAACTCAATATGTTTCTTTTGATGAAAGGGCATGGCATGCCGGACGTTCCTCGTATAACGGTCACAAAGAGTGCAACGATTACAGCATAGGTATTGAGCTTGAGGGATGTTCGTATTGTGCATACACTAATGAACAGTATAAAGCTCTTAAAGAGTGCGTAAATGTTTTGAAGAAAACTTATCCTGCTATCGAAAATAATTTGGCAGGACACAGTGAGGTAGCTCCCGGCCGTAAACAGGATCCCGGTCCTTTTTTTGACTGGTCTTTGTTTCGTTAAATCGGGACAGAATATCAAGATTATTATCTTAGACAGAACACATTTCAGGAAAAAAGAGGAACCTAGATGTCAAATTGGCTGACGAATTATTATGCTAAAAAAGAAGCCCGTGAACGTATTGGCACCGTGGCTTTGCCGCTTAATGAGGAAGAAACTCAAGAGTTATGCGGTTTGTTGCAAAATCCTCCTGCAGGAAGCGAAAATGAACTCCTGTATCTTATATCGCAGCGAGTAAATCCTGGAGTTGATGCTTCATCAAAGATAAAGGCAGCTTTTTTACACGCGTTGGCTATCGGAACGGCGGAAAGTCCTTTAATTTCCCCGGTTAAAGCGGTTGAACTCTTAGGCGGTATGAAAGGCGGATACAATACAGCCTATCTTGTTTCTCTGCTATCTGACGATACTTTGGGAGAGTATGCATGCAAAGCTTTGTCAGATACCTTGATGGTATATGATGCTTTTTCTGATGTGACGCATTTGGCTGAACAAGGTTGCGTATCGGCAAAAGCTTTGATTGAAGACTGGGCTTCGGCATCGTGGTTTACAAAGCGCGCTGTTTTGCCAAAAAAGATCACTCTAACAGTATTTAAGGTAGCAGGTGAAATCAATACCGACGATTTCTCGCCTGCTCCTGATGCATGGTCTCGTCCGGATATTCCGTTGCATGCCAGAGCCATGTTCAAGAATTCCCGAGAAGATATCAAAGCCGATGAAGAAGGAGTAACAGGTCCTTTAACAATTATTGATGAACTGAAGTCCAAAGGGTACCCTTTGTTGTTCGCAGGAGATGTGGTCGGTACGGGATCATCACGAAAAAGTGCGGCAAATTCTCTTATCTGGCATATTGGAAATGATATTCCAGGTGTGCCCAACAAACGATCCGGTGGTTTTGTAATAGGAGGAAAAATAGCGCCTATTTTTTATACTACGCTGGAGGATTCAGGGGCTTTGCCTATTGAAGGTGATGTATCACGTCTTGAATGCGGTCAGATCGTGGATTTGAATGTTTATGACGGAACGATTACTTCTCATGACAATGGTGAAGTTTTATCACGTTTTGAACTGAAAACGACGACCCTGCTTGATGAAGTCAGAGCAGGAGGTCGTATCAATTTAATTATAGGTAAATCTCTGACCAACAAAGCCAGGGCCTATATGGATCTGGAAAAGAGTGAGGTATTTGCTCAGAGACTGTCAAGTAAGTCCAAGGGCGGTTTTACCAGAGCACAAAAGATAGTAGGACGTGCCTGCGGTCTTGAAGGGGTGAGACCCGGAGATTACTGCGAGGTAAATGTGACTACGGTGGGATCTCAGGATACTACTGGACCTATGACACGTGACGAATTGTCTGATCTTGCTTGTTTGCGTTTTCAGGCACCGCTTGTTATGCAGTCTTTTTGTCATACAGCAGCTTATCCTAAATGCGTAGATATAAAAACTCAGCACTCTTTGCCTGAATTTATGATCAATCGAGGCGGCGTGGCTCTGCGTCCTGGGGACGGCGTGATTCATACTTGGCTTAACCGCATGTGTCTTCCTGATACCGTAGGTACCGGCGGAGATTCTCATACCAGAATGCCTTTGGGAATTTCTTTCCCTGCAGGGTCCGGTTTGGTTGCCTTTGCTGCGGCTACTGGAACCATGCCTCTTGACATGCCTGAATCGGTTTTGGTCAGATTCCACGGAACATGTCGTCCAGGGATCACGCTTAGAGATCTTGTCCATGCCATTCCTTATTTTGCCATCAAAAAAGGTCTTTTGACTGTTCCCAAAAAGAACAAAGTCAATGTTTTCTCCGGACGTATCTTGGAAATAGAAGGACTTGAGAATTTAAGTTGTGAACATGCGTTTGAGCTTGCTGACGCATCTGCGGAGCGTTCGGCCGCAGGTTGCGCTATAAAATTATCGCAAAAAAGTGTTGAAACTTATTTGCGATCGAATGCAGCCTTGCTCAGGATCATGGCAAAAGAGGGATATGAGTGTGCCGATGCCTTGGTAAAAAGGGCCGAGGCTATGGAGCATTGGCTCAAAACCCCTGAACTTATTGAGGCAGATCCTGATTGTAGTTATGCTGCGATATTGGATATTGATTGTAATGAGATCACAGAGCCAATCGTGTGTTGTCCCAATGATCCTGATGATGCAAAATTGCTGTCGGAGGTAGCCGGAGATAATATAGATGAGGTATTCATCGGTTCGTGTATGACAAATATAGGTCATTATCGTGCCGCAACCGCTATTTTAGGTCAGCAAAACGGTGAAGTGCCGGTAAGATTGTGGATGACTCCTCCTACCCGCATGGATCGTCATGAATTGACTGAAGAAGGTTTGCTTTCCGTATTGGGAAAAGCCGGTGCTCGCATTGAAATTCCTGGATGCTCGCTGTGTATGGGAAATCAGGCAAGAGTTCGAGATCATGCCAAAGTGATATCTACTTCAACGCGCAATTTCCCAAATCGTTTGGGCAACGGCGCTGACGTATATTTAGGATCTGCCGAGCTTGCTGCGGTAACAGCGCGTCTTGGACGTTTGCCTGATCCTGAAGAATATTTTAAAGAAACAGCGGTTTTAAACGGCAAGGAGAAAGAGATCTATTCACTTTTGAATTTTTCTGAATGTGTGGATTGAGACATTGACTCTGCAACATGTCAGTGAGGAAAACAGATTTTCTTCTTCACGTGTTGCATGTATTAAGCCACAAGTATTCTCGGGCACAATGCTATAATGACTAAGTTTAAAAAGACTATTCCGCTCTTTGCCGTTAATATGCGAGGAAAGAGCCGGATGATTTTTCATATTGATAGGAGTAACTCATGAAAGTTGCAGTTTTAGGCGCTGCCGGCGGAATCGGTCAGCCTTTGTCCTTAATTCTCAAGACCAATCTTCCTGCTGGATCCCAGCTTAGCCTCTATGATGTCGCACCGTTTACTCCGGGTGTGGCAAAAGATCTTAGCCACATCCCCACTGATGTTGAAGTCGAAGGCTTTACCGGAGCTCCCAATGATGCTGCTCCTGTTCAGCAGTGCGTTAAAGATGCCGATGTAGTCGTGATCTCTGCAGGCGTTGCCCGTAAGCCCGGTATGACTCGCGATGATCTGTTTAAGATCAACGCATCCATCATTGCAGGTCTCGTGAACAATGTGGCTAAGGCCGCTCCTAAGGCTTGCATTGCCATTATCACCAACCCTGTCAATTCAACCGTACCTATTGCATCTGAGGTTTTGAAGGCTCGCGGCGTTTATGATGCTCACCGTTTGTTCGGTGTTTCCGTGCTCGATACTCTGCGTTCTGAGACATTCTTGGGTGAGGAATTCGGTGTTTCCAAGAAAGACATCCGTATCAATGTGATCGGCGGTCACAGCGGCGTAACCATCATTCCTCTGCTCTCAAAGACCTTGGGTTATGACGGTTTAAGTCAGGAACGCATCGAAGCTTTGACTGTACGTATCCAGAATGCTGGTACTGAAGTTGTCGAAGCCAAGGCCGGTGCAGGTTCTGCCACCTTGTCAATGGCCGCTGCCGGTGCCCGTTTTGCTCTTAAGATCGTCGAAGGTCTGCAGGGATATACCGGTGTTACCGAAAATGCATATGTGGAAGGCGGTTCTAAGTATGGTCAGTTCTTCGCTCAGCGCGTTCTTTTTGGAAAGAACGGTTGGGAGAAAACTATCGACTTTGGTAAGGTGTCTGCTTATGAGCAACAACTTATCGACGGCGCCGCAGAGACCCTTAAGAAGAATATTGATAAGGGTATTGAATTCGGTAAGCAGTGGGCTGCCGATAATCAGTAATATCTGATCGTCAATAAAAAAAGACCCTCCTGAGTAATCTTAGGGGGGTCGTTTTTTTTCTGTAGCTAAAGATTTTATACGATATGTACGTTAATAATATGTGGTTTACAGAAGATAAAGAGGTTGGGCATGAAAAAATTCGCCTTATGCATTTTGATACTGGGGTTAATTCCGGTATTTGGGGCAGAGGCGCAGCAGAGTGCAAAATATGATGCCGTTACCAGTTCACAGGCTCTTGCTGTGCAGGCAGGTATAAATGCCGATGTTAAAAATATCGGTTCTGAACTTGAGAAGGATGAAGCAAGCGAGGAAGTCTATTCTTCATCAATCCTTAATCGCATTATTGAAGATCATGAACTTATTTCTGTGGTGAGAGATCGTGATCGTTGTCAATTTACCCCAGATATTGAAGACAGAGCCCGTTTGGTACAACTGCCTGTATTTATGTTTGCCTGGGGAGATATGCTGGTTAACGGTGTGTGTGTAAAAAAAGATGAAGAACTTGGATTATCGTATATAGAAAAAGCAGCAGACAATGCCTACGGCCCTGCACTTGAACGTCTTTCTTTTTATTATGAAAAAGGATTTTTGGTAAGCCGCAATAAAGCGTTGTCAGAACGCTATATGCATACTTCTGCCGTTTTGGGATCAAAAAGCGGACGCTTGGGGTGGGCTGATATGTTGGTACGAGGATTCGGAACTCCATCTATGTATGAGGAAGCGTTCGGTTGGCTTTATCATGCCGATTATCATGATGAATATTCAAAACTTAAACAACGTTACCTGGAAAAGGAGTTGGAAAGACGTTTGCCTCCTGAGGTGATCGCTCGCAGTCAGCAGTTAAATTACAATTAGAGACGGGATTTATTCAAAACAATGTGCGTCATCAGCCGAATGAATGCGGCTTTTGAGCTCAAATAAAAACGTCAGCTATTTTCGCTTGCAGATTTCAGATACAGTTCTTGCAGAATTCATTCATCATGTTCTAGTTTGCCGGTATCAGATAATTGTGACGCCGGACAGACGCATGATCAGATCTGCGTATAATTTCCCGCTCAAGGCAAATCATTGTTAAGTATTGAGAGCGAAAATGTTGTCTCTCGTATACAATTAGTCCCATGCTGAACTTGACGGCTTCTCCTGCCTAAGGGGATGATCCTCATAGAACTTTGGCGATAGTTTCGGCGGTGTTCTTTTGCTGACAGCTATGATGTTTGCTTGGTAGTGAACCTTGGCTATCCGCACCTTGGTTTGTTTCCGAACAAAGGCATTATAACGCCGGTGAAAACAAAACTGAGCCGTATATCCTTGAAGCAAAAATCAGTTTTTTGGCGCCGATCCGATAAAAGAGCAGTGTTTTTTAATAGTCTCAGTTTCGAAACTTTGATATTGAATTTTACAAATTTTGTGCAAGAACGCATTTTGGATACGAGAGCCGATTGCGTGTCTTGAACAGGTAACCGCAGAGTTACAGATAAAACTTTCTAAGAGTATGTCTTAACTCCGATCATACGAGGTTCAAATGTTTGACAACCTTACTCAAAGATTAAACCGCACCTTAAAAAATATTAGCGGTAAAGGCCGTATCACAGAAGAAAATATTAAAGATACGCTAAGAGAAGTTCGTACTGCTTTGCTTGAAGCGGATGTCGCTTTACCGGTGGTGAAGTCGTTTACCAATCGAGTAAAAGAAAGAGCGCTTGGACAGGAAGTATCTTTATCCCTAACTCCCGGTCAGGAATTTATCAAAGCTGTTCACGCCGAACTCATCAATACCATGGGAGGGGAGACGGCTGAGATTAATTTGACTTGTCAGCCTCCTGCAGTGATCCTGCTCGCCGGTCTTCAGGGTGCCGGAAAAACTACGAGTGCAGCTAAATTGGCGCTGTTCCTTAAGGAACGTTTAAAGAAGAAAGTCTTGCTTGTGTCGGTAGATACGTACCGTCCGGCAGCCATGGATCAGCTCAAATCTCTTGCTCAGCAGTGTGAAGTCGATTGTTATCCGTCCGATCCGTCAGATAAGCCGCAAAATATTGCTGAAAAAGCGCTTGAAACGGCAAAATTGCGAGCTTATGACGTAATGATTCTGGATACGGCAGGTCGTCTGGCCGTGGATGAGGTAATGATGGATGAGGTAAAGCAGTTACATGCTCTGACCAATCCCATTGAAACGTATTTTGTCGTCGATGCCATGACAGGTCAGGATGCGGCCAATACTGCCAAGGCATTTGCTCAGGCTTTGCCGCTGACCGGTGTGATCCTGACTAAGGCGGACGGTGATGCTCGAGGCGGTGCTGCTTTGTCAGTAAGAGAAATTACCGGCAAACCCATCAAGTTTATCGGTATGGGTGAAAAAATTGAGGCTTTAGAACCGTTCCATCCAGACAGAATCGCCAGCCGTATTTTGGATATGGGCGATTTGCTTTCATTGATTGAGCAGTTGCAGCGTAATACAGATCTTGAGCAAACCAAAAAGTTTGCTGATAAGTTAAAAAAAGGCGGAGACTTTACGTTTGAAGATTTTCGCGAACAACTTCAGCAGATGAAGAAAATGGGCGGAATGACAGGACTGCTCGATAAATTGCCGGGTATGGGTAAAGTCTCAGATGAGATAAAAAATAAAGTCAATGACAAAGCCGTCGCTCATCTTGAGGCAATCATTTGCTCGATGACACCCAAAGAAAGAGCGAATCCTGAAATTATTAAGGGTTCAAGAAAGAAACGTATTGCTGCAGGTGCCGGAGTTCAAGTACATGAAGTCAATCAGCTTTTAAGGCAATTTGATATGACGCGCAAGATGATGAAAAAAATCGGCAAAGGAGGAATGCGGCGTATGGCAGGACTCATGCGAGGCATGATGGGGGGAACGGGCGGTCTTTCAGGAGCTTTGCCGAGTATGTTTAATCGTCGGTGATTTAATATTACAAAGCATATCGCCAAAAAACACTCAGTCAAAAAGCTCGTGGATCTTGATTTTTACGGTCTAGCCAGTATAATGGCTCGACTGTATTTTTAGTAATTTCGCAGCTCAGTATTCTGAACTGCCACTTTTTATAAAGGTAATGCGAAATGGTAGTCATTCGTTTACGCCGTTTAGGCACCAACAAACGTCCTTTCTATCACGTGCTCGTCGCTGATCAGCGTTTTGCCGCATCAGGAAGATTTATCGAGCAGGTAGGTTTCTTTAACCCGATTGCTTCCGGTAAGGAAGTTCGTCTGCGTTTGGATGTTGAAGCCATCAATGCCTGGATCAAGAAGGGTGCTCAGCCCTCTGATCGCGTTCTTCGTCTTATTAAGGAAAACGAGATGGGCGCTGAGGCTGTTGCTCAGGCTCGTAAAGATAAGCACGACAAGGCTGTAGCCGCCAAAGCCGCCGCAAAGAAGGCTGCAGAGGAAGCTAAAGCCGCTGAAGCTTCTGCTGAGGCTTAATTCGCTTGGCTGCTTTTAAAGCAGACGATGCGCCGCGTCCCATGGGCAGATTGGGTTCTGCTTATGGACTGAAAGGTTGGATCAAGGTTCAATCTTTCGCAAGCCAACCAGAGGACCTTTTTGACTACTCGCCATGGTATATCCGCCGACGCGGGGGAGAATGGCGTGAGGTCCGGGTTGAAGAATTCAGACCGCATAATCAGGTTTATGTAGTTAAACTTGATGTGGCCTCCACTCCTGAGGAAGCTAAGTCTTTTGCGGGGATGGAAATTGGGATCAGGCGTTCAAGCCTGCCCCCGCTTTCCGATGATGAAATATATCTTCAGGATCTTATAGGATGTGAAGTTATAGGTATCGGAGAGGTTAAGCTCGGCAAAGTGTCGAGAATATGGGATCAAGGAGCCTCCCCCATTATGGAGGTGTCTCCCTCTGACCGCCCGGCATTGGGTTGCAAGAATAATATCTTAATACCTTATGTCGCAGGCCCGATCGTTACGGCAGTCGATCTCTCTGCACGCACGATTAGGGTAGAGTGGGGCGAAGATTACTGAGCATGATTTGGTTCGGTTGTGTTTCGCTCTTTCCGGAGATGTTTGATGCGATCACACATTCGGGTGTGACTCGCAGGGCTTGTGAGCGTGGCTTTATAGAAGTCCATACTTACAATCCGCGTGAGTTTACTCACGATAAGTATCAGACCGTGGACGACAAACCTTACGGTGGAGGTCCTGGTATGTTGATGAAGGTGCAGCCGTTGCGTGACGCAATTCATGCAGCAAGAAAGGATGCGCCCTCCGGAACTAAGGTTGTCTGTATGTCACCTCAGGGTGTGCAGCTCAATCACTCGCTGGTCACGCGATTCCATGAATGGGGCTCTTTGATCCTTGTAGCAGGACGCTACGAGGGCATAGATGAACGCGTCCTTCAGACTGAAGTCGATCTGGAGGTTTCAGTCGGTGATTACGTGCTGTCAGGAGGTGAACTTCCCGCCATGTGTATCATCGATGCAGTTTCAAGGATGGAACCGGGGGTTCTCGGTGATATCCGTAATGCTGAAGAGGATTGTTTCGCACGCGGTTTGTTGCATTTTCCTCAGTATACTCGACCTGAGGTTATTGACGGAATGGAAGTTCCTCAAGTGCTAATGAGCGGCAACCACGAAAAGATCCGACTTTGGCGGCTTCAGCAGTCTTTGGGGCGTACTTATGAGCGTCGTCCGGATCTGCTTGAAGAAATGAATCTTGACAAGCGGGAGCTCAAGCTTTTGCAAGAGTACCTGCAAGCCAAGAGTGAATAGTTTTAAAGTTTGATTTTTGTTAACAGGTGCATACAAATGGCCAGTCATCCTATTATCGATGAGCTCGAGAAAGAGCAGCTCCGTACCGACATTCCTGAGTTCTTCCCCGGTGATACCGTCAGAGTTGAAGTGCGTGTCGTTGAAGGCGAAAAGTCTCGTTTGCAGGCTTTTGAGGGAAACGTTATTGCCAAGCGTAATCGCGGTTTGAACTCTTCCTTCACCGTTCGTAAGATGTCATCAGGTGAAGGTGTCGAACGTGTTTTCCAGACTCATTCTCCTTTGATCGCTTCTGTTAAGGTCACCCGCCGCGGCGATGTTAATCGTGCCAAGCTGTATTATCTGCGTAAGCTTACCGGTAAAGCTGCACGTATTCGCGAGAAGGTCTGATCGATTTTCTCAGCTAAAAAAACCCGGAATTGATCCGGGTTTTTTTTGAACTGGATCCTGTCATTTTTTTTCATCGTCATCATCTACGAATTCGAATCCAGAACTTATTACTTCTCCGTCGTTGTTATCATCGCCTTTTTCTGTTGAGTCATCACTTACAAATTCGACACCTGAATTTTCATCTTCGAGAGCTTTTTTTTCATCATCTTGCTGTGACTCGCTTATGTCCAAAGCAGTCAAAGCAGCTCCTAATGGAATAGCCATATTGGTTTCTTTGGCAATAAGCTGTTCCATTGCATTATATGGAATGATGATCGTTTCTGAATGACCGGCAAACGTCGCTTTGAACGTAAGACAGGTAGGCCCAGCGCAAAAATCCTTTACTGCAGATTCTGCAATGGACAGTACGATGTGATGATCGTGAACATAATCCATCGGTACTTCAACTCCCTTTATGGAAGTGTTGACCATTAAATGCGGAGTGATCCCGCTACTGACGAACCAATTGTAGTAAGCGTAAAAAAGATAAGGTTTAAAACTCAGTAAATGCGGCATGAAAGTTTCTCCGTTTTAATCACCTGTAGACAGAAAAGTTAATATTCACTGGTATTTTATCAATAAGGAGATTTGATATCTTCACTTTATTAAATGAAATAAGTTCCTTTCTATTTTATCCGTAAACTTCCCAGAACCTTTGTTGTAATTAGAAGACAGACGCTGCATTGGGGGGAGAAAAAGAGTTTAGTCTAGACGAAGAAGAATACTTTCGTGATTTTTCAAGACGTGAAAAAAAAGACCGGGACAATCCGGTCTTTTGAATGAAAAAATAATGATTAACGCTTGGAGTACTGAGGACGCTTACGAGCCTTGTGCAGACCGACTTTCTTACGCTCAACAGCACGGGCGTCACGAGTAACGAACCCGGCTTTGCGTAAAGCGGAACGGAAGGTTTCGTCGTACTGGATCAGCGCACGGGTAATGCCGTGGCGAATAGCTCCTGCCTGACCGGTGATACCACCGCCGACTACAGTGACATAGATGTCCAGTTTGTCGGTAAGTTCAAGCAGTTCGAGGGGCTGAGTCACAACCATGCGTGAGGTCGGACGGCCAAAATACTGCTCCAGAGTTTTGCCATTAATTTCAAGCTTGCCGCTACCCTGCTTGATGAATACGCGGGCGGTGGATTCCTTGCGGCGACCGGTACCGTAATACTGATTTGCAGCCATTTCTATCGCTCCTTAAAACTTGAGAACCTGAGGCTGCTGAGCACCGTGGTTATGGTTCTCACCAGCGTATACCTTGAGTTTACGGAACATAGCACGGCCAAGAGGTCCCTTGGGAAGCATGCCGCGAACGGCTCTTTCAATGATCTCTTCAGGCTTGCGCTGCAATAACTCGTTAAAGGAAGCTTCCTTGAGTCCCCCCGGATAGCCGGAGTGGTGGTAATACTTCTTATCGAGAGCTTTATTGCCGGTAACCTTAACTTTGGAAGCGTTGATCACGATCACGTAATCACCGGTATCCAAAAAAGGAGTGTACTCGGGCTTGTGTTTGCCACGCAAACGGCTGGCAATCTCAGTGGCGATACGGCCTAAAGTCTGACCGTTGGCATCGATGACAAACCATTCACGTTTAATGGTGGATGGCTTAGCAACATAAGTTTTCATTATTAACCCTTTAAGGGATCGTTTCCGATCCGTAAAAATCAGATATTTATATCTGGTAAATCCAAACAAACCGTCCTCGCGACAGGTCTGCGCCGGGACGACGCGGGTGGGAAACCGCTGCCCGACTAAAGGGGCGTGCATATTATACACGTTAACAGTGATTTCTAACGATTTTGATAGCTTTTTTTATAGGAAGCATCCGGCTGATGTCATCAACTATCGTTACTGCATTAAAAAAAACTAAGTCTGCTCTGTAAATCATTAGGTATTGTGATCATGTAAAGATACGGTGGAGCTGTAAATGAGTAAAGGCATGGTCAACCGTGTGGATGCTCTGTTATTTCAAACAGCGCACTTTTATATTTGCGAGAATGTTTTAGAATTCAAACAGATGTGCAAAGAGTACACTTTCTGAACATAGGAATTTGATCATGATTTACATGCTTGTCGTTTTAGCTTTCATCATCGGTTTTTTTGCCGGTACGTTATGTTATTCGTTCGGACTTGTAAAAATTTTTTCCAATCATCGTATGCAAGACGAACTGACGCGTACCAAGCGTGAGTTAGCATCAGCCAAAAGAGTGTTGGATGAATTTTTTAAGACTTCAGGACAGCTTTTTGGTCAACTGGATAAAAGTTATCGAGCTTATGCCAAATTTATGAACGAGGCTGCGGGAAAATTATCATCATCTGACGGTTCTTTATTTATTCCCCAAGATGAACTTGAAGTGGAAGACAGTTTGAAAAAGATGTTGCGTCAAAAACATTCAGAAGTATCTGAGACTGGTTCGGTAACTCATGTGAACAAAGTCATCGTTAAAGAAGAAGTTAAGAACGGAGAGCATGAGCTTTCTGCAGTAAGCAAAGATGAAGGTGCCTTGAAAGACGCCAAGGAGACCATCAGCGTGAATAGTAATGATGAAAAATTCTGATTTCTAGGCAGATTCATTTGAATATTCTGTTTTTTTTTATGCCCTTGTAAAGGCAATATGGATTTTTAAATAAGGAAATAAAATATGACTTTTAAACGTACTGCAGCTGCAGTGGCAGTAATTTGCGGTTTGGCACTGATTTCATCTCCATCGGCATATGCATCAGCTCCTTTTTTCGGACCAAGCAGTGCAGACGGAAGTGTTCCTTCTTTAGCTCCCATGGTTAAGCAGGTATTGCCAAGTGTTGTCAATATTCAGGTAAAGGGCAAAAAAAATGTTGATGTACCCGCTTTGCAAATTCCTGAAGAGTTCAGATTCATGTTTCCGGGTATGGATAATCAGACCCGCAAACAGCAACGTGAATTTAAGGCATTGGGCTCTGGAGTTATAGTCAATGCCAAAGAAGGATTGGTGGTTACCAATTTTCATGTGGTTGACGGTGCTGATGAAATAAAAATTGAGACTTCTGACGGACGCAGTTTCAGTGCTAAAAAGGTTGGTGAAGATCAACATACGGATTTGGCGCTTCTGAAGCTTAAAGATTTTTCCAATCTGACTGAAATGTCTATAGCCGATTCTGATGAATTGCAGGTAGGTGATTTTGCCGTGGCCATAGGCAATCCTTTTGGTTTGGGACAAACGGTAACTTCTGGCATAGTGTCTGCTTTGGGAAGGTCCGGTCTTAATATAGAAAATATTGAGAATTTTATCCAAACTGATGCAGCCATCAACAGCGGTAATTCAGGCGGAGCTTTGGTTAATCTGAAAGGAGAGCTTATAGGCATCAATACCGCTATTTTGGGACCTAATGGCGGCAATATAGGTATAGGTTTTGCCATTCCGTCCAATATGGTAAAAACAGTTACAGCACAATTGCTAAAGTACGGCAGTGTTAAGCGTGGCATGCTTGGTGTTACCGGTACTGAACTTAATGCCGATTTGGCTCAAAGCTTCGGTTATTCGCAGAGTTCAGGTGCTTTTGTTAACGAAGTTATGAAGGGAAGTGCAGCAGACAAAGCTGGACTTAAGTCCGGCGATATCATTACTTCGGTAAACGGACGTAAAGTGTCGTCATTTGCTCAGTTACGTGCTGCCGTTGCTACTAATCGTCCTGGCAGTACTATAGATATCGGTGTGTTCCGTGACGGAAAGGCTCTTTCTTTGAAGGTAAAACTTGGTGATGAAAGCTCTTTTGAGGCTGAAGGGGATGCTGACGATGCAGGATCTTTATCACCTGCATTAGAAGGAGCATCTCTTGCCAACAGCGATGACGGTGTCAAAATTGTTAATGTGCAACAGGGATCTATGGCTCAGCGTCTTGGATTAAAGAACGGGGATGTGATCACCGGATTAAATCGTTCAGATGTAGGTAATATTGCAGAATTAAAGAGTCTTTTGAATAAGACCAAAGGTCGTATCAGTGCTTTGAGAGTGGTAAGAGGAAATTCCGAGATTTTTATCACCTTAAGATAAGCTGAAGATAAGTTTGCTATGTTCTGTATTTGTGATGAAGAACGTTAACTGATATCTTGTTTTCAGTAAATGTTATAAAGCGCTTATTTTTTTGTAAAACCGTCGGGGAGTATGAGCTCCGGCGGTTTTTTCGTATTCTAAACAGACTTTTTGCTGACAAAAGATTACATCTTGCGCAAAATGGAGTAGTTGAAAAGGAGAAAAAGAACGTGGGCAGGAAGTCTTTGATTGTAATTGTGATCCCAGCTTTGTTGGGAATACTGACGGGGATCATTATTTTAGCCATAAATCCTAATGCGGGACGTCATGTAGGAGATGTTTTGTATTCAAAGGGCGTTAATGTGGACAGTTATGCTTATGCAGTAGCCAAGGCTGCCCCCAGTGTGGTTAATATTTATGTAACGTCATTAAGTGCAGAAGATCCTTCAAAAGACAGCGGAAATGAGAACGCGGAGATCCGCAACAGTGCATCGGGAGTGATCATGCGTTCAGACGGTTATATTGTCACAAATTATCACGTGGTTCCGTCTTCAAATGAATCAGGGCAGGCTATTTGGGCCATGTTGCGTACCGGTGAACTTTATCAGGCTTTTGTCGTCGGATTTGATCCCCGTACAGATATTGCCGTACTAAAAGTTGACGCTCCTGACTTGAAAGCTATAGAGATTCAGGGAGTAAGACATGAACCTCAAGTTGGCGATATAGTACTGGCTATAGGTAATCCCAATAATTTGGGACAGACTGTAACCCACGGGATCATATCGGCAACAGCCAGATCTGGGACCGGACTTATGGCACGTAATCAGATGAATATACGCGAAGGGGTACAGGATCTTATACAAACGGATGCTCCAATCAACAATGGCAATTCAGGCGGTGCTTTGGTAAATACTGCAGGTGAGTTGGTCGGAATAAATACGGCTTCTTTTAACGGATATCAAACTTACGGCATAGGCTTTGCCGTACCTACTAAACTAGTTACCGCGGTAATGAGCGAAATTATTTCGCACGGAAGGGTGATCAGAGGATATCTCGGAATATCGGATGACGGTTCTGTCCCTTTACCGAATAACCAGGGAATTGGAATTAGAGTCGGTTTTGTAGATCCTTTGGGCCCTGCGCACGGAATACTTGAGGTAGGGGATGTTATCTATGAGGTAAATACGAGACGTATAGGATCTTTAAAAGAGTTTATTGAGTATATTTCGTCTTCGGGACCAGGTACAAAACTTAGTTTTAAAATTTTGCGTCA
>CABQMD010000008.1 GCA_902465145.1 uncultured Succinatimonas sp.
GATTAGGTTCAACTTATCTTTATTTTTATCAAAATTTCTATGAGTGATATTCTCAAAGTGATATCTGTAATCAACCAGTTTTTGCTTTAAAATGGTAAAATTTGTTTTTCCTACAAATTGACACCAGAATTCGTAATCCTCGACACCATCAAATTTACTGTTATATCTAAGATTATTTGATTCAATTACGCTTTTTCTGAACATCACACTGGAATTACAGAAACAACAACCTTTAAACAACAAAAATGACTCAATATCTTTTTGTGAGGAGATATACGGAAATTCAGCAAAATGTTTTTTATCATTCCCGATAACATTAACTAGACCGGCTACCAAACCACATTCTTGATGCTCATCAAGATATTTAACCTGCTCGGAAAATCTATTAGGCTTAGAGATGTCATCAGAATCCATTAAAGCTATGTACTTTCCGTCAGCTTGTTCCAAGCCGTAATTTCTTGCTGCAGATGTACCTTGATTTGTTTTAAATTTGGTTAATTTAATTCTCGGATCTGTAAAACTATCAAGGCAGGAAAGAGTTGCTCTATTTGATGAACCGTCATCTACAATAATTAATTCAAAATCAGAAAAAGACTGATTTAAGATGCTGTTTACTGCTTCTTTTAAATATGCAGGATTAGTGTTAAAAACAGGCATGATCACAGATACAACCGACATCAATTATTTAACCTCAAGCTTTAAGAAAAATATTGAAAGCCGTGTCCGGGCTAAGACCTAAGTATTTGGAAATTTTGGATGCCAATTCCAGTGAAAAAGGTTTACCTGAGGCTTTGCTAAAACGGGAGTAAAGAGTTGCGTCGCTAACACCGATGGCTGCTGCTACTTTGCTTATGGTCAGTCCTTGTCTGACGATTTCAGCCTTAAGCAAATCTATGTTCATAACTTACTACAACAAGCTACTTTTATATTGAAACGATACACTTTTGCATATTTTCGCATTAATCAATAAAAAAAAAATGCTCATTTTGTATCAAAGGCTTTTATACCTAATTCTTATGTGTTCACTTAGCTGATTTTTTTCGGTTTATTTGAAAGGTCTCTCTTAAGTCAGAGCATCAAGAACTTGATAACCGCACTTCTCTTATCTCTTGGCATTGAGGGAACTCCATTAGGCAACACGGTTAGCAATCCAAGCGGCAACGATCGACATTTGTTAAAATATGAGAAAGGGGGATAGCTATGGCAGGAAACACAACAAGGAGCCTTGGACAGAAATCACTGATCCTGCTGTTGCCGCTTTTGTGTCTGGCTCTCATATCCTCAGGACTTGATCCACGTTTGCCACAATACCTGTCGGAAAACTTGCGCGTTTGGATGTTGTCTTTCTCATCCATTTTTCTTCCGGGATTGTTTGCCACAGCAGCTGCGTGCATGATCCCGACAAACTGGCGCTTTATGCAGGTAATTTCCGTAGCCTGTGCTTATTCGGTATTAACGGCCTATGATCCAAAAGGCCTGCAGGATCTCAGCAACAGCCCTACGGTTGCAGTATTGTCAGCTCTTGCCGCAGCATTGCTTTATCTTCCGTCTGAATACCAAACCTTAAGATCATCTAAAAATGCTGTTTACCTTTTATTAAGATCCTTATTGCTCTCAGGTGCTGTTTACGCATTCATGCTTTCAGTGATCGCCGCTTTGGCAAACTTTATCGATCTTACTTTCAGCAGAACTTTTCAAATTTCCGCACTTACCGCCGTCATCGCCCCGATCTTTACCGTCATGCAGACAGCAGGTTACACTGCCTTTATTTCCGAACTCCAGCCGCTGCAATCCTCAGATCCGCATATGCTCGCCGTATCTTCAGCAGTGGTATGCTCAGTGCTCATCTCACTTCCCATACTGATGCTGTCATCTGCTGTAACGGCAAAACCTAACCAAAGACTGTTTTTGGTATCTCTTGGGATCATCACGTTGATCACCTCACATATAGGTGTCTGTGTTTCCATCGAACTTACGGTACTGCTGCTTTTTTTTCCGGGGATCTATGTACTGTTGCTGCTGTCATCAACTCTGCTTGCTTGGAGTTGTTATATGCTTCAGGCCAGTTTTCTCTCGGGCATAGTGCAACTGTATCAGCCTGATCTCATCATGGTTTCCACCGATTTCTTCGGCTTGAATAATGACGATCGCCTGTGTCTTGCGCTGTCAGTACTCATCCCCGCTCTGCTCGTACTTTGCATGTGGCTTTTACAACTGCGTTACGGCTATATCCTAAAAGGGCATCAGGATCCATCTTCCCTGCGCTACCGCATCCAACGCAACAGCAATCCCGATCTCGTTACTCTGGCTTTATTGCGCGCAATAGGCGGGATCTCAAATATCAAACAAGTTCACCGTCAGGGCGGAGAGCTGTTAATAGAGGTAAACGATCTTGAAGCAGTATCTGTCCAGAATTTAACTTCAATTTGCAGAAAACATCCTAGTATGGACAGGATGCGACATTTGCTCATTTGTTATGCAGGATTCAACAGTGCGGTGATCTCAAAACGTCTGTCGGCCTTTATATCAAACGGCGCTCTGCGATCCGACAATACCATACGAATAAATCCGAAATTCAGTATCAGCGATTTTGTAAAACATCGTGATCAAAAACAAGGAATACATACCCATGACCGAAAATAACGAATGGATGCAGATCAAACTGCGCACTACCAACAAACTGTCAGATACCGTATCTGATCTTTTAGAACAGTTGGGAACTCTGGCCGTCACTTTTGAAGATGCCGAGGATTCTCCCATTCTCGAACCGCGCCCCGGTGAGCGTCGCCTCTGGCCCAATACCGAAGTTACGGGACTTTTTGAAAAAGGAACCGATCCTGCACCCATACTTTCAGCCTTGCGTACGGTACTTGGCGATCACATTCCCATGGCTGCAGCAGGTCTTCAGGATCGCAACTGGATCCGTGAATGGATGTCTCAATTCAAACCCATCAAATGCGGAAACAGATTATGGATCTGTCCTTCATGGCTGCATGTGGAAGATCCTGATGCCGTCACCGTTATGCTCGATCCTGGCTTAGCCTTCGGTACCGGTACTCACCCTACCACCTGGCTGTGCCTTAACTTTTTAGATTCTCTTGATTTAAAAGGGAAAAGTGTGGTGGATTACGGCTGCGGCTCGGGTATTTTAGGAATAGCCGCATTAAAACTCGGAGCTTCTGTTGCATCAGGGGTGGACATAGACGATCAGGCCATCTTGGCATCTGATGAAAACTCCGAGAGAAACGGGGTCAAAGGACGTTTCACACTTTATTTGAATGAAGCTGCTGCCGATGTAAAACCTGCCGATGTAACCGTAGCCAATATTCTTGCTGGTCCTCTTGCCGAACTTGAGCCTGAAATTGCCCGCTTAACTGCCAAAGGAGGTGCTTTGGCACTTTCTGGGGTACTGGTAGAGCAGGCAGAAGAGGTGAAAAAAGCTTATGAAAAAGATTTCATCATGGGTGAGGTAAAGTCCCGCGGCGACTGGGCTTTGCTTACCGGAATAAGAAAATAGACATTTTTTGAGCATTTTGATGCTTTCTTAAGGGTCAAAATGCACAAAATCACGGATTAAGACTAAAATCTCTAAGATCCACGGCGAAAATTCGTACGCCGTAAATATTTTGTTTGTCGGAGCTTTGTGAAATGCCTTCTATCAGACCGCGCGAGCGCAACGCCATCATTCAGTCTTTGAGAGCCGGTGTCACCCCCAGAACGGGACTTGAACATATTCAGGTAGGACGCGTGAACGAGATCAAAGCCTTGATAGGCGATCTCGATAACATCTGCCAAGGCGGCAGTGCTTTCCGTCTGGTGATAGGAGACTTCGGTGCCGGAAAGAGTTTCTTTTTGCAACTCATACGCTACATAGCATTGCAAAAGAATATGGTGGTTTTAAACGCTGATCTTACCCCTGATCGCCGTTTGTGTGCTTCAGGCGGTCAGGCCCGCGCCCTCTACAAAGAGCTGACCCGCAACCTCTCCACCCGCGCGCACCCAGAAGGCAACGCCATGATCCCGCTTATCGAGAAATTCATCACCGAGCAGCGCCGCAGTGCCGATGCTCAGGGACGTGATGTGGAAAGCGTGATCAAAGAAAAATTGGATTCACTTGCCGAACTTGTGGACGGCTACGATTTTTCACAAGTGATCGCAGCCTACTGGCGTGGCTTCAACGAAGGCAACGATGAGCTTAAGAACAGCGCGGTAAGATGGCTGCGCGGTGAATACACTTCAAAACTCGATGCCAAAAAAGATCTCAACGTCAGATCGATAGTAGATGACAGCAGCGTTTATGATTTTTTAAAGTTGCTTTCCCGTTTTTGCGTTCAGGCCGGATACAAAGGATTGCTCATCAATATCGACGAGATGGTAAATCTGTACAAACTGCCTTCTCATACCGCTCGCAGCACCAACTATGAACAGTTGCTGCGCATCTTAAACGACTGCCTGCAGGGAAGTGCCGAACACCTAGGCTTCCTCATGGGAGGAACTCCAGAGTTCTTGATGGATCAGCGCAAAGGTCTTTACAGTTACGAAGCGCTGCGTTCACGCCTTGCCGAAAACACTTTTGCTCAGATAGCAGGAGTTGTGGATTACTCAGGTCCGGTACTGATCTTAAACAATCTCTCCCCGGAGGAAATCTACGTATTACTTTGCAATATAAGAAACGTGTTTGCATCGGGGGATAAGGACAAATATTTGGTGCCTGACGAAGCACTTACCGCTTTCTTGCAACACTGCTCTCAGACCATAGGCGATGCCTATTTCCGTACTCCGCGCAATACCATCAAAACCTTCGTCGACATGCTCTCGGTACTTGAGCAAAATCCCGAGATCCCTTGGACTTCGCTGATCTCGTCGCTCAATGTATCTAAAGAAGCGGCAGATGAGGAGCAATTAGTCACTTTAGATGAAAATAACTCAGAAACGTCGACGCAGGAACATTCAGCAACCAAGCAAGATACAAATACTGCCGTCTCAAACAGCGATGATGACGACGATTTAACCTCTTTTAAACTCTGATGGCGGAAATTTTTAAGAAACTTGATCCGGCCTTACAACGCTGGATCTTCAGGCAAGGGTGGCAGGATCTGCTTCCGGTACAAAAAGCCGCATTGGATCCCGTCTTGGAAGGTAAAAGCGACGTTATTATTTCCGCATCTACGGCAAGCGGAAAAACCGAAGCAGCCTTTTTGCCGGCTCTTACTGCCGTAAACCGTCCCGAAGTAAAGAAAGGCATACGCATACTTTGCGTATCACCTTTAAAAGCGCTGATTAACGATCAGTACCGACGACTGGATCTCATGACAGGAGAGATGCATCTTAGGATCACCCCTTGGCACGGAGATGTAGGCGGGGGGCACAAAGATCAGCTGATAAAAGATCCGGACGGTGTCCTGCTGACTACGCCGGAATCACTGGAGTCTTTGCTTATAAGTCGCCGTCGCTGGCTAAAAGATGCTTTGGCACCTTTGCGCTATATCATTGTCGACGAATTCCACGCTTTTATGGGAACTCAACGCGGTTACCAACTGCAGTCGCAATTGCACCGCGTGGAGAATTTATGCGGAAGACTTATCCCCCGCATTGCGCTCTCGGCTACTTTTTCAAATTCCGACGACATAGCCCTGTATTTAAGACCTCAGGGTAATATGCCCTGCAAAGTTGTAACCGGAGAAAAGACCGAAGAAGACACTCTGGCTCTGCAATTGCGCGGTTATGCCGTGGATGTTCCCGTCAAAGACAAAAAAGAACCGCAGAAGGACGTGCACGAGGATCCTGAAAATTATCAGAAGCTTGCAACAGATCTCTTCAGGCTCATGCGCGGCAAAGTAAATCTGGTGTTTTGCAACTCGCGTTTTCAAACCGAGCTGATCGCAGGCATACTTCAGGAAATGTCCGAGAAGACATTCGTACCCAACGAATTCTTTCCTCATCACGGATCATTATCAAAGGAACTGCGAGAAAGTCTCGAGCACCGTTTAATCGAAGGCAGACTGCCTACCACCGCAGTATGTACCGCAACATTGGAACTCGGCATCGACATTTCCGACGTGCAATCCATTGCACAGGTGGAAGCTCCTTTATCCGTAGCATCCATTCGTCAACGTTTGGGCAGATCCGGCAGACGTGATCACAAATCGGTGTTAAGACTCTTTATTCCTGAGTATTTCTTTCCCGGGGAGCAGAATTTCTGTCTTTGCGAAAGTACTTTTATATCGGCAGCCATCATCAACTTGCTGTTACAACGCTGGTATGAACCGCCTTTAAAGCATGAATACGCTTTCTCGACCATGTTGCAGCAAACATTGTCCGTGATCGCGTCTGTAGGCAGTGCTTCTGCAGGTCAACTGTATGCTCTGCTGTGCAAAACCGGATCTTTTACTCTTTGCTCACCGAAGATATTTGCCGAATTTTTAAGAGATTTGGGAGCAAACGATCTCATAACTCAGTTAAACGATGGCACACTCACCTTGGGACTTGAAGGAGAAAAACTGGTTTCCGATTGGAGTTTTTACTCTGCCTTCAGTGCTCCTCCTGAATACATCATAGAAAACGACGGCAGACGTGTGGGCAGCGTACCTTTGACCACACCTTTGCAAGTCGGGGACTTTTTCATGTTCGCAGGCCGCAACTGGCAAGTGGTGTTTTTCAGTTCGGAAAAACGCGTGATCGGGGTAAAGAAAACCCCGTACAGTGCAGCTCCTTTACTGGTCAACGGAAGCGGCGGTCAGGTACACGACAGAGTACGTGAAGAAATGTATCAGCTCTACTTAAAAGGAGAAGTTCCCCCTTATCTTAATAAGCAGGCAAAAATGAATTTCATGCACGGACTCATGACCTTCAAGAGATATCACATGGACAAGAAGCTTGTGATTGCCGCTCCCAAAGGATTGGAGATTTATCCGTGGAAAGGTGATCGCATCATGCGAACCATGGGAATGATGCTGAAAAGACACAGTGTAAATTCCTCGGTATATTTATCGCACCTGGAGTTACAGTACTGCTCCTTGGATACCTTGCGCGAAGCGGTAAAAGAGATCTGTGCTCATCCTGAGATAACTGCTTTTGAACTTACCGACAAGATGGGAAACCTCAACTACGAAAAGCATGATCACTATATAAGCAAGGATTTAAAAAGACTGAGCTATGCCTGGAGTTCTTTAGACGTACCGGGAGCTTTGGAGTGTTTTCGCAAGATCGCAAAGGAGCTGTAAGAAATTTTTAAATTTCCCCCTCTAAGAAAAGCTCCCCGTCAATAGCCTCAATATCGTCAAGAGAGAATACGCGTCCGTCGTCAAGACGGACTTTTCTCTCGATTTCATCTATATTGCGTATGATCCCCTCAACATCTACATAGCTTCCGCCTTCTTTTTTAGGATCACGCACAAATACCGTCACGGTGATCTTAGCTTTCGGGAAATTATGTAATTTCAAATAATTAAACCTCTCATTAAGTTCAGCTACGGCATAACCGTCCAAGGATGAACGAGAGGCAGTGATCCTCTCAGTTTCGGCAATGCTCTCATCAAATCCGGTCAAAGCATCAAAAGGCATGAACTGTGCGGCGCGACTCTCCGCACTTAAATGAGTAGCTCTGCGTGACTTAGGTCTTTTCAAATAAAAGATGTCACGATAAGGAAAATTCTCAGGCAAAGGATCAGCTGCTTTGTCATCATTCATGCTCGGTGTCCGCCTATTTGAGAGTTACGTTCGATGGTAGTTGCGCCTTCTAAAAGATCCGCACCGCGAAATATGGCATTTTTTCCCATGCGTTGCTTTAAATTGATGATGGCTTTTTGCAGTTTGAGTTCCCGTTTAAGATCATGCTCTTCTTTAATCTCCTCTGCCGTTTTCATATTCAAAGACGCAAAAAGATCGAGTTGCCCCGTTCCCTGCTCCGCAACTTGTTGTCCCTCTCTTCCTAATTCAAAGGCGGCCATGGATACCCTTCTTACCAAAAGCCCGGGATCTGCTATACGTTTAAACAGCGCAGTAATGCAGGAAGTCATGATCTTGGTAGAGGCAGTAGCTCTGCCGAATGATACGGTGCCTCTGACTCCTGCCGGTACGGTGCGTCCGTAATGATCGATTTCAGTCTTGCCCAGATAATTTATTTTGGGATCTTTTAATGACTCTGTGTCATAACCTATATGCAATACTGCTTTTTTTGCGGTATAACCTTTCGATACCAAATCAAGCGACAGCTGCTCTGCCATTTCCCATACTATAAGAGCGGCTTTTTCATGATCGTAAGGACAAGAAAGCACTTGCCCCACTCCCAAACTCTTACGCTGCGGTTTTAATTTTTTGATATCTGCCATGGTGGCGCTTTCACAGCCCCAGGCATGATCTATCAAAAGCTCTGCGTTTACTCCGAACATCTCATACAGAAGTTCTTCATTGTAATAATTAAATTCACCGCCTAATGAGCAACGTGCGATATCTCCCATCGTAAAAATATGCTCTTTGGCCAGGCGGGCAGCTATTCCCGGGCCTACCCGCCAAAAATCCGTAATGGGTACGTGAGTCCACATTTTGCGACGGTATAATTCCTCGTCCAAAAATGCTATACGCACTCCGTTTTCGTCGGCTTCAGAATGTTTTGCCTCGATATCCATGGCTATTTTTGCAAGATAAAGATTGGTACCTATTCCAGCAGTGGCGGTGATCCCGGTACTTTTTAAAACATCTTTCACCATACACATGGCAAATTCCATTGCACTCGTACCGTTGCTTGCCAAATATTCGGTGGCATCGATAAATACCTCGTCTACGGAGTAAACATCAAGATCATCTGCCGAAACATATTTAAGATAAGTTTCCACCACCCTGTTTGAATACTCGACGTAAAGCGCCATACGCGGTTTTGCAACTATGTAATCAACCTTCAATTCAGGATGAGCTTTTAATACGCTGTCTGACGCAGAACTACCCGTAAATTCATGTCCTAAAATTCTGCGTCTTTCCTCATTTATCAGGTTACACCGTTGCACTACTTCAAACAGCCTTGGACGCCCCGATACTCCGCGGGCTTTCAATGCAGGAGATACGGCAAGACAGATGGTTTTTTCCGTGCGCGATGCATCTGCAACAACCAAATTGGCATCGAGAGGATCAAGGCCTCTTTCGACGCACTCGACACTGGCGTAGAAAGATTTCAAATCGATAGCAATATACAATCGCTGCTTTGATTTTGCTTTGATCATGGATACAGGTTTGAATAAGAACGAGAACTTCTTGTGATTGTATCCTAAAAACGAAGCCGTCTTAAAAAGACTGAGATTTGAGATCCTTAAAGAGCTCTAAACCTCCTTCCTGCATAAGCACAAGAAAGAGGTTATCAGAAAACTAAAAATTTGCCTGTTACTTTGAACTTACCGATGAAAAGTCAAGATCCGGCAATCCTTCGGGAGCCTTTCTGTGCTTGATTGCCTGCTCGTAATCAAAAGCCATTCCTATGAGTTTTGATTCTGAAAAAGGCTCTGCCATGAATTCTATACCTACCGGCACGCCCAAAGGAGCCGTATCGTCAGGCTTTGAAAAACCGCCGGGAACGTCTATGGCTGGTAAACCGGTTACCGATGCCATCAAGCCGTTGCGGGCATATTGTCCTTTAGGCTCGGTGGTCTTAACCACCAATACACCTTGCAGCGGGTAAACAAAAGCATCCAGATCATGTTTGTGCATGTAATCGACGACAAAATCTCTTAATGCCAGATTCTTTTTAATTCTGGCTTGGTATTCAGGATCATTGTCAGGATCGATCACGGCACTTTTCATCTTAAAATCATCAACTATTGATGCGGTAAGCAAACCGGTGGCTACATATTCTTTGGTATTTTTGACAGGAGCTGCATCTCCCTCACGTTTTAAATACGCATCGAGATCTCTTGCCTGCTCCCATTTCTGCACATCGTGCTCTTTAATAAGTTTAGGCAGGAAAAGCTCAGGGATGTCCACATCCACCACATCTGCGCCCAATTTTTTAAGATCAGCCACAGCTTGGTTAAGTACCCCCATAACCGCCGGATCATTTCCCATATTGTTGGTGATCAGTCCCAAGCGCTTTCCTTTCAAAACACCTTTTTTCAAAGCCTTGCTATAATCATCAAGTTGTCTTTCTTTAATGATCTCCGTACTTTTGTCTTCTGCATCATAACCTGCCATTACCTTGAGCATGACGGCTGCATCCTCAACGGATCTGGCAATAGGCCCGCCCATATCCTGAAAATCAGAGCAAGGAGAAATACCGGTACGACTTACCAGACCTTTGGTAGGACGAATGCCTACCAAAGAATTGGCGCTTGACGGAGAACGTATGGAGTTGACCGTATCCGATCCTGTACCCATTACGGCAAAATTCGCTGCTACGGCTGCTCCGGTACCGCCTGATGATCCGCCGGGAGTTCTGGTCAAATCATAAGGATTTAAAGTCTGTCCGCCCATGGAACTTATAGTCATACCGTGATTGGCAATTTCGGTAAGATTACTTTTGCCTATAAAAATCGCACCGGCTTTTCTAAGTTTTTCCACAGTGAAAGCATCTTTTGCCGGCACCAAATCCTTAAAGGCCAAAGCACTGCTGGTAGTGGGCATGTCAAAAGTGTCGTAATTATCTTTAAGTACGATCGGTATACCGTGCAAGGGACCTTCTATATGTCCACGCGCTCTTTCTTCATCCAATCGTTTGGCCTCGGCCATAGCTTTGGGATTGATGGTGATCATTGAATTGATCACCCCATCGTACACCTTGATGCGTTTTAAATAATAGTCAACTAATTGTACGGAGCTTAATTTACCCGAGTTGAATTCGTCCTGAAGCTGTGAAACAGATTTTTCAAAACAAAGATCGTCAGCCAAAACCGAAGTTGTACTTACGGCGTTCATTACCAAAACGGTAAGCAAGGTTTTTGAAAGCTTTGATAGTTTCATAAAGAGCCCTCCGCAAAGGCCAAACAAAATGACATCCAGAAAATACCATCTGTTTGACGCATACCCTTGAGTTGCACCCTAAGTAGTCTTAAATCACCAAAAAAATCCTTTTCTATCCAAATTTTGACAGCATCCTTTTTAAGCGCATGTATGTAAGTACAGCAAGGATAGATAATTTTTTTGTTTTGTGAACATTGTCGCCATACAACTTTGATCTGGACAGTCAAAGCACTTATAACTTAAGAACAAGCGGTTAAATATGGAGGAGCTATGCTTCCGTCATCATTAAAACTTAAAAAAGAATACGGCATGTTCATCAACGGTAAATGGGTGGGATCTGCAGAAAACGAAACACTCAAAGCATACTGCCCTGCCACAGGAGATGAGCTGTGTACTTTTCAGGATGCGGCACACGAGGATGTCAGCTGGGCTGCAAAAGCTGCCCGTCAGGCTTTTACCTCCTGGTCGAAAACAACGGTTAAAGAACGCGCCGCCATTCTCAACAAGATCGCAGATATCATCGATGAGCACACTGCCGAGTTGGCTTTGATTGAAAGTTGTGACAACGGAAAGCCGTTACGCGAAACCATGAATGTGGATATACCGCTGTCGGCAGCACATTTCCGCTATTTTGCCGGCGTGATCCTTGCTGAAGAAGGACAGGCTTCCATTCTTGATAACAATTTCCTCTCAATAATTCTCCGTGAACCTATAGGAGTAGTAGGACAAATAGTTCCTTGGAACTTTCCTTTCCTCATGGCGGCATGGAAACTGGCTCCGGTAATCGCAGCCGGTGACTGCACGGTATTCAAACCGTCTTCATCTACTTCCTTATCAGTTTTACGACTTGCCGAACTGATAGGAGATCTGCTGCCGCCCGGCGTATTCAACGTGATCACCGGCGCAGGATCAAAAGCGGGTGACTGGCTTTTGGAAAATCCTGATCTCAACAAACTTGCCTTTACCGGCTCAACCGAAGTAGGCATAAGAGTCGCAAAACTTGCCGCAACAAGGCTCATTCCAGCAACTCTTGAGCTTGGAGGAAAGAGTGCCAACATCTTCTTCAACGACTGCCGTATGGAGCAGGCCTTAGACGGTGCTCAACTCGGGATCTTGTTTAATCAGGGTCAGGTATGCTGCGCCGGCTCCAGGATCTTTGTCCAGGAAGGCATATACGACGAATTCGTGGACAAACTCATCTCTGCGTTTAATAAGATAAAAGTAGGCTTGCCCTGGAAAGAAGGGATCCAAATGGGCTCTCAAATCAATAAGGCTCAACTTGACAAGATCCTTGCGTACACAGATGCGGCAAAGAAAGAAGGCGATCGCATACTCTGCGGAGGAACACGCCTTGAAAAGACAGAGGAACTCAAGCACGGCTTCTTCATGGCACCTACCTTGATAGAAACTGTGAATTCCTCAAAAATAGCCCAGGAAGAGATATTCGGACCAGTAGCTGCGATCATAAAATTCCGTGATGAACAGGAAGTCATAAATATGGCCAATGACAGCGTTTACGGATTGGGAGGAGCAGTCTGGACAGCAGACATCAATCGTGCCTTAAGAGTGGCCAGAGAAATACGCACCGGCAGAATGTGGGTAAATACCTATAATCAAATTCCAGAAGGTTCTCCTTTCGGAGGCTATAAACAATCAGGCATAGGACGTGAAACACACAAAATGATCTTGGATGCCTACTCACAACGTAAAAACATCATGATCAATCTGCACGAGAGTCCGAGCGGATTCTATCCTGAATAATACTTTTAATCGATAACAGCTCAAAACCGTCCTTGCGACGGTTTTGTTTTAGAGATATGGTTTAAAAGACGAAAAACCGCGACTCATAGTGAAAAGTTACCAGACATATCTACGCGGTAGCGCGGAAAATCAATAAGGAACAGGTATCAGTAGTAATGGAATTTCCAGACAGTATGGCACATTAACCTTCTGGATCACCTCACGAGCATGATAGTCACGACAGACAAAGGCATATACGGGCTCCAAACATACGATAGACTCGTTGCGCAACAGTGAGAAGGATGTTCTACGACAACTACAAAGAAAAAAGATCAGCGTGAGTACCTGTTCTGGCGAAAAAACATTGCTCTCCAGAAATTTGATAAATCAACAACCAATCAGGCTCAATATGCAGTTCCCATTTTGTTTTCCACTTTCCCCTAAGAGGATGGTCTCTATAAGTTTGTGGTAGTGGTCGTTGATTAAGCAAAACAAGACTGATCATTTCCTTCAATTTTTTCATGTCGTAACCGCGTTTTTCAACACGTTTAACGTCTTTTTGAAAAGATGTCGTGAATACAGGCTGAAGCATTTATAGATCCAACTGTTTGAACAGATCATCTGCATCCTTTGCATAATGCAATTCCTCACGCTTATCAATATCATCAAATGCTATTCTGGTTTCCTCATTGGGAATTTCCAGACTAAATGGTAACCGTTTTTCATGAGCCACTCTGGTCAGCGCCATGCGACAAAGATCAGAAACCGTCAGCCCCATTTCTGCAAGCACAGCTGCCGCTTCTTTTTTGATAACCGGATCAATACGGGCACGAACATAATCATTAGAAGACATAAAATTTCTCCTTGTTTTAGATAAAGTAGCCTCATGAGCACAAACTTAACATTACCCCAAAAAGGGCCTAACGAACAATTTTTGCTCCATATGAAACTTATACCACAACTTTGTTGGATGTCCTGGCTTCTTCTTGATGTCAGGACTAATCAAGGATGTGACATCCGGAGAAAGAACATCGAGATTTTTCAGTACATACAATCTTAACTTAACGCCCTGCTCGCTGGTTAAGTTCTGTTCATCTGAGTACAGACAAATAAAGAAACTGATCTTGAAGGAGCCTCTTTCGGAAAGCATGTAAACTCATTGTAGATACATTTTCTTCTAAAAAAGACTTAACAAAATACGAAGACACGAAGTGGCTCAGTTCAGTATTATCATTTTCATGATATTGAAAATTTACCAAACTAAAAACAAAAAAACCGTGACTCAAAAGGAGACACGGTTAAAAGAAAGGGAAGCCCGGCAGTGATCTACTCTCGCGCAAACGTACGTTGCACTACCATGGACG
>CABQMD010000009.1 GCA_902465145.1 uncultured Succinatimonas sp.
TCAAAGCAAAGCCTACCTCCCCGGCTCGCCGTCACGTTGTCCAGATCAAGACCCCTGGCCTCTGGAAGGGCGGCCCTTACACTCCTCTCGTCGTTGAGAAGCGCAAGACCGGCGGACGTGATAACTACGGTCACATTTCTACCCGTCATATTGGCGGCGGTCACAAGCAGCGCTATCGTTTGATCGATTTCAAACGTCAGAAGGACGGCATCGAAGCCCGTGTTGAGCGTATTGAATACGATCCTAATCGTTCTGCTCACATCGCTTTAGTGCTTTATAAGGACGGCGTCCGTTCTTATATCCTTGCTCCTAAGGGATTAAAAGCCGGTGATACCGTGATTTCTGGTGCAAATGCACCCATCGAAGTCGGTAATACCCTCCCTATGGAAAATATTCCTCTTGGTACTGTTATCCATGCCGTTGAACTTGTTCCCGGTAATGGTGCTCAGTTTGCCCGTTCAGCCGGTGCTTACTGTGAGTTGTTGGCCAAGGAAGGTCAGTACGTGACTTTGCGTATGCGCTCAGGCGAAATGCGTCGCGTTTTGGCAACAGGCCGTGCAACTATCGGTGAGATTGGCAACGGTGAGCATATGCTCGCTCAGTTGGGTAAAGCCGGTGCCAAGCGTTGGCGCGGTATCCGTCCTACTGTTCGCGGTATGTCAATGAATCCTATTGACCATCCGCATGGCGGTGGCGAGGGCCGTAACAAGGGTATTCAGCCGCGTTCACCGTGGGGTACTCCTTGCAAGGGCTACAAGACCCGCAAGAACAAGCGTACTGAGAAGTACATTGTTCATCACCGTTAATCGTATAGCGAGGATTTAAAATGCCACGTTCTCTGAAGAAAGGACCTTTCATTGACGAGTCCTTACTGAAGAAGGTTCAGCAGAGCCAGCAGTCCGGCGACAAGAAGCCCATCAAGACCTGGTCCCGCCGTTCCGTCATCATTCCGACCATGATCGGAATGACCATTGCAGTTCACAACGGCCGTCAGCATGTTCCCGTTTTTGTGACCGAAGATATGATCGGCCACAAACTCGGTGAGTTTGCTCCGACCCGTACCTTCCACGGTCACGCTGCCGCCGGTGACGCGAAAGCCGGTAAATAGGAGTAACCACAATGGAAGTTAAAGCTGTTCACCGTTACGCTCGTTCTTCTGCACAGAAGACTCGTCTGGTTGCCGATCAGGTTCGCGGTCTTCCCGTTCAGAAGGCTCTCGATCTGCTTAAGTTCAGCCCCAGAAAGGCTGCTGCGCTGATTCGTAAAGTTGTGCTCTCCGCTGTTGCCAACGCCGAACACAACAACTCCATGGATGTTGATTCTCTCGTGATCTCCAAGATCATGGTTGATGAAGGTCCGTCCCTCAAGCGCATCATGCCGCGTGCCAAGGGCCGTGCCGATCGCATCGTGAAGCGTACCTCTCACATCACCGTTTACGTTGCGGAGCAGGAGTAAACATGGGCCAGAAAATTAATCCTAACGGGATCCGTCTGGGCATCACCAAGCCTTATATCTCAACTTGGTATGCTTCAAGCAAGGTTTTCCCTGCCAACGTTAAAAGCGATAACGAAGTTCGTAAGTTTTTAACAGGCGAACTTAAGAATGCTTCTGTGTCCAAGATCGTGATCGATCGTCCTGCAAAGAGCATTCGCGTAACCATCTGCACCGCCCGTCCTGGCATCGTTATCGGTCGCAAGGGCGAAGATGTTGAAAAATTGCGCAGACAGATTGCCAAGATTGCTGGAGTTCCTGCTCAGGTCAATATCAGCGAAATCCGTAAGCCGGATCTCGACTCCAAGATTGTTGCCGACAGCATCGCTTCACAGCTTGAGCGTCGTGTCATGTTCCGCCGTGCCATGAAGAAGGCCATTCAGAACGCAATGCGTGCTGGTGCCAAGGGCGTTAAGATTGAGGTTTCCGGTCGTTTGGGCGGAGCTGAAATCGCTCGTACCGAGTGGTTGCGTGAAGGTCGCGTTCCTTTGCACACTTTGCGTGCTGACATTGATTATGCAGTGTCTGAAGCCGTCACCACTTACGGTGTGATCGGTGTCAAGGTGTGGATCTTCAAGGGCGAAATCTTAGGCGAATTGCCTTTGGCTCAGGAAGAGGCCGACGATCGCAATGGTTCTGTAGCTCCTGCCGGACGCAGACACCGTCGTGACGACAATCAGGCCCGTAACGGTCGAGGCCGTCGCGGACAGGCTGCTGATAAAGCTGCTGCCGCTGTCAAGAAGGCCGATGCCGCTCCAGCCGATGAAAAGGCTGAGTAACGGAGGATTTTAAATGTTACAGCCGAAACGTACTAAATATCGTAAGACTCAGAAGGGCCGCAACGAGGGTCTGTGCTATGCAGGTTCCAAGGTTGACTTCGGTGAGTTCGGTTTGAAAGCCACCTCCCGCGGTCAGATCACCTCTCGTGAGATTGAAGCTGCCCGTCGCGCTTTCACCCGTGAGATGAAGCGTGCTGGTAAAGTCTGGATCCGTGTGTTCCCCGATAAGCCTATCACTCAGAAAGCTCTCGGTGTTCGTATGGGTAAAGGCAAGGGCACCGTCGAGTATTGGGTTGCTCCCATTCAGCCCGGCCGTGTTCTCTTTGAAATCGGCGGTATTCCCGAGGAAGTTGCTCGTGAGGCTTTCCGCCTTGCCTCAGCAAAGCTTTCCGTGACTACCACTTTTGTTCGTAAGCAGGTGATCTAATGCAGAGCAACGAGTTACGTAATAAGTCGGTTGAAGAGCTTAAGACTGAGCTTGCCAACCTTAACCGCGAGCAGTTCAATCTGCGTTTTCAGCTCAAGACTGCCCAGTTGCAGCAGACTGACAACGTAAGAAAGGTTCGCCGCGATATTGCCCGCGTCAAGACCATTCTTGCACAAAAGCAAAACAGCGCAAACTGAGAGGAAGAATAAATGTCTGAAGAACAGAATGCCGTCAAAGCTTCACGTTCCCTCCGCGGACGCGTTGTTTCCGACAAAATGCAGAAGGCCTGCGTGGTCGCCGTCGAGCGCCGCGTTCAGCACCCTGTGTATGGCAAGACCGTGACCCGTACCACCAAGTTCCACGTGGCGGATCCTGAGAATGTCGCTAAGGTTGGCGATTTGGTCGAGATCTGCGAGGGTCGTCCCGTCTCCAAGACTATTTCCTGGAGATTGAGCAAGGTCGTCGAGAAGGCTCAGGCCTGATTAATCCTTGATTTTGGATTAATTTGAATTAATAAATTAAACCGCAACGGCTTTTCGTTGCGGTTTTTTTATATTTATGTTATCTTGTAGCGCCTTCTGATTTAAAGATTCTGAAGGTTTGTATTTTTTCTTTAACCGGAGCATTTGAAATGATCCAGATGCAAAGCATGCTTGACGTTGCCGACAACTCGGGCGCACGTGCTGTAATGTGTGTGAAGGTCCTTGGTGGCTCTCACCGCCGTTACGCAGGCATTGGCGACATCATTAAGGTGTCTGTCAAAGATGCGATCCCTCGCGGCAAGGTTAAGAAGGGCGATGTTGTTGATGCTGTCGTAGTACGCACCAAGAAAGGTGTGCGCCGTCCTGACGGTTCACTCATCCGCTTTGATAGCAACGCTGCAGTCCTTTTGACTGCACAGCATGAGCCTATTGGCACCCGTATTTTCGGACCTGTTACTCGCGAATTGCGTACCGAACAGTTCATGAAGATCGTGTCTTTGGCTCCTGAAGTACTCTAATTTAAGAGGATATCAGTAACATGGCAGCGAAAATTCGCACCAACGACGAAGTAATCGTCATTACTGGCAAGGATAAGGGCAAGACCGGCAAAGTCACCCGTGTACTTACCAAGGAGCATAAAGTGCTGGTTGAGGGCATCAATGTCCACAAGAAGCACCAGAAGGCTAACCCTAACATTGGCCAGGAAGGCGGAATTGTCAATATTGAGGCTCCTGTGGACGTCTCAAACGTTGCAATTTATAACCCCGATTCTAAGAAGGCTGACCGCGTGGGCTTCCGCGAAGAAGATGGCAAGAAAGTTCGTTTCTTCAAGTCCAACGGCAAAATCATTGCCTCCAGCGCCAAGTAAGGTAATTTAAAGGAGAATAACGATGGCGAAACTGCATGATTTATACAAGCAGGAAGTAATCAAAGCCTTAACCGAACAGTTTGGTTACAAGACGGTCATGCAAGTCCCTCGGATTGTGAAGATCACCCTTAATATGGGTGTTGGTGAAGCACGTACTGACAAGAAGATTCTTGAAAATGCAGCACGTGATATGGCCGCTATCTCCGGCCAGAAGCCTTTAATCACCAAGGTTCGCAAGTCCGTAGCGGGCTTCCAGATTCGTGAAGGCTACCCTATCGGCTGCAAGGTCACCCTGCGCGGAGAGCGTATGTGGGAGTTCCTCGAGCGTTTGATCGTGATTGCTATTCCGCGTATCCGCGATTTCCGTGGTCTTTCTGCCAAGTCTTTTGACGGCAGAGGAAATTACTCCATGGGCGTACGTGAGCAGATCATTTTTCCTGAGATCGACTATGACAAGGTAGACGCTGTGCGTGGTCTTGATATCACCATTACCACCACTGCCAAGACCGACGAAGAAGGTAGAGCTCTGTTGAAGGCTTTTGACTTCCCGTTCCGTACTCAGGCCGCTAAATAATTCGAGGACGAAGAACCTATGGCTAAAACTTCAATGATAAACAGAGATCTGAAGAGAAAAGCTCTTGCCGATAAATATCGTGCAAAGCGTTCAGAGCTCAAAAAGATTATTTCAAGTGTGTCCTCCACCGAGGAAGAGCGCTTCCAGGCTGTTATGGATCTTTCCAAACTGCCGCGTGACTCCAGCCCTTCGCGTCAGCGTAATCGCTGCTCCGAGACTGGTCGTCCGCACGGTTATCTGCGCAAATTCGGTCTTTCTCGCATCAAGTTGCGTGAGCACATGATGCGCGGTGAAATCCCTGGTCTGCATAAGGCAAGCTGGTAAAGAGGAAATACACACATGATGCAAGATCCTATTGCGGATTTGTTAACCCGCATCCGTAACGGCCAGGCTGCTGGCAAAGTTGCAGTTACCGTTCCTTCTTCCAAGCAGAAACTGGCAATTGCCAATCTGTTGGTTAAAGAAGGTTACATTGCCTCCGTTCAGGAAGTCGGCGATGTCAAGAAAGTTTTGGAAATCGGTCTTAAGTATTATGAAGGCAAGCCGGTTGTCGAGCTGATTCAGCGCGTTTCCCGTCCTGGTCTTCGTATTTACAAGAAGTGCCGCGATCTGCCCCGTATCATGAACGGTTTGGGCATTGCCGTGATTTCCACTTCCCAGGGCATTATGACTGACCGCGCCGCACGTAAGGGCGGCTTAGGCGGCGAAGTTATCTGCTACGTCGCATAAGGGAGGAGACATGTCTCGTATCGCTAAGGAAATTATTCCTATCCCCCAGGGTGTCGAAGTCGTTATCGACGGCCAGAAGGTCACCGTTAAATCCAAAAAAGGTGAACTGAGCCTCGATACCCATAAGTCCGTGACCGTAAGCGTTGTTGATAATGCTATCAAGGTTTCAGTGAATGATGATTCAACCGAAGCCAACATGCAGTCCGGCACCACCCGTGCTCTGCTTCATAACTATGTAACTGGTCTTGACAAAGGCTTTGAAAGAGCTTTGAAGCTCGTCGGCGTCGGTTACAGAGCTCAGGCTCAGGGCAAGACCATCAATTTAGTTGTTGGTTATTCACACCCTGTCAATTATGAGCTCCCTGAAGGTGTTACCGCCGAGACCCCAACTCAGACTGACATTATCCTCAAGGGATATGATAAGGCTGTTTTAGGTCAGGTCGCTGCAAATCTTCGTGAGATCCGTCACCCTGAACCCTATAAGGGAAAAGGGATCCGTTATGCTGACGAAGTGATTCATCTCAAAGAAGCTAAGAAGAAATAATAGGGTGGGTTAACATGTTTGAGAAAAAACAGGCTCGTCTGCGCCGTGCCGGCAAGTCCCGCGCAAAGATGCATGAGCTGGGTGTGATCCGTCTGGTCGTTACCCGTACTCCGCGTCACATTTACGCACAGATTATCAGTGCTGATAATCGCGTTTTAGCAACTGCAAGCACTCTTGAAAAAGAGCTTGTAAAGGATCTTAAGTACACTGGAAACGTTGAAGCAGCTAAGGTTATCGGCAAGGCTGTTGCCGAGCGTGCCAAGGCTGCCTCCGTCGAGACCGTGGCTTTTGACAGATCCGGTTATCAGTATCACGGCCGTGTCGCAGCTTTAGCTGATGCAGCCCGCGAAGCCGGCCTTAAGTTCTAGGAGTTGTGCAAATGCAACATAAAGAAGAATCCCAGGCAGGCGAGCTGCAGGAAAAATTGGTTGCTGTTAACCGTGTAGCCAAAGTGGTCAAGGGTGGTCGCATTTTTTCGTTTACTGCTCTGACTGTGGTCGGTGACGGTAATGGTAAGGTAGGCTTCGGTTACGGTAAAGCCGGCGAGGTTCCCGCCGCTATTCAGAAGGCCATTGAGCAGGCCAGACGTAACGTTAACAATAACATCACCTTGAACAACGGTACTTTGTTCCACGCTGTTAAGGGTGAACATTCAGGTGCTATGGTTTACATGCAGCCTGCTGCTGAAGGTACCGGTATTATTGCCGGCGGTGCTATGCGTGCTGTCCTCGAAGTAGCTGGTGTACGTAACGTTTTGGCTAAGGCTTACGGTTCCACCAACCCTATCAATGTGGTTCGTGCTACTGTCGCAGCTCTTGCTTCCATGCGTACTCCTGAGACCATTGCTGCCAAGCGCGGTCTTACCGTAAAAGAAATTCTGGAGTAAAAAATGGCTGAGAAAAAAACCATCAAAGTTACCCAGACCAAGAGCACCATCGGTCGTTTGCCTAAGCATATTGAAACCATGCGCGGTTTAGGTCTGCGTCGTATCAATCATACTGTTGAACTTGAGGATACCCCTTCGGTTCGCGGCATGATCAACAAAGTTAGCTACATGGTTAAGGTCGAGGAGTAAGCAATGCGTCTTGATTCTTTACAGCCTGCTGAGGGTTCACACCGTAAACACGTACGTGTTGGCCGTGGCATCGGCTCCGGTCTCGGCAAAACCTGCGGCCGCGGTATCAAAGGCGCCGGCGCCCGCAAGAGCGCTCACAAGCGTCCTGGTTTTGAAGGCGGTCAGATGCCTATGAAGATCCGTCTGCCTAAGTTCGGTTTCTGGTCAAAGAAAGCTACCGAGACTACTTCGGTTACTTTAAATGATCTCAACCGCGTTGAAGGTGATGTGATCGATTTGGAGGCTTTGCAGAAAGCCCGTCTGGTTACTAAGAAAATTAAATATGTGAAAGTTGTTCTTTCCCGTATTCCTGATTTCAATAAGAAAGTAACCGTAAAAGGCTTGGGCGTTACCGCTGCTGCCAAGGCTGCCATCGAGGCTGCCGGCGGTTCGGTTGAAATTGCCGACTATATCACTGCTGCAACCGAGCGTTTGGGCGCATCCAAGAAGCGTACCGCCGCTAAGGCCAAGGCTCGTATCGATAAGGTCCTGAAGGAAGGCATCAAGAAGCCTGCCAAGAAGGTCCGTACCGAGAAGCCTGCCAAGTAATTTAAAGGCGCCCGAGAGGGCGCCCTTCATATGAGGTTCTCATGGCTAGAAAATCGCTATTTGACAGAAGCCGCGAAGCAATGGACAAAGCTGAGAAAAGCTCCGGCAAAGGAGAGATTCGTCAGCGCCTGTTCTTTGTATTCATCGGTCTGGTGCTGTTCAGACTCGGGTCGTTCGTACCAGTTCCCGGTGTGAATGCCGACGTTCTGCAGCGCGTTTTCGATGAGCAGAGCGGAACCATTTTGGGCATGTTCAATATGTTCTCAGGCGGAGCTCTTTCAAGAGCATCCGTGCTGGCATTGGGTATCATGCCTTACATCTCGGCTGCAATTATCATCCAGCTTTTGGCTGTGATCAACAAAAACCTGGCTGAACTTCGTAAGGAGGGCGAGTCAGGCCGCCGCAAAATAACTCAATATACTCGTATTTCGACTCTCTTCCTGGCAGCCTTGCAGGGTATGGGTATTGCTACCGGTATTCCGAATATGGTTCCGGGGCTTGTCGATAATCCGGGATTGGGCTTTTATTTTGTTACGACTATGAGTTTGGTGACCGGTACCATGTTACTGATGTGGCTTGGTGAACAGATCACTGAAAGAGGTATCGGAAACGGTATTTCACTCATTATCTTCGCCGGTATTGTCGCAGGTTTGCCTAGTGCTTTGGGCAGAACTTTCGAACAGTCGCGTCAGGGAGATCTCTCTACTATCGCGTTACTGATAATCGGTGTCGTGGTCGTTTTGGTGACTTTTTTTGTGGTATTCGTCGAACGCGGACAGCGCAGAATCGTAATTGAGTATGCCAAGCGTCAGATGGGTAACCGCATTTATTCACAGCCGCGCTCCAACCTTCCTTTGAAGATCAATATGTCCGGTGTGATCCCCGCAATTTTTGCGTCTTCGATCATTTTGTTCCCGGGTACTGTTGTCTCTTGGTTCGGCCAGGGCGATAATCCCGTTGCAAATGTGTTAAGTGAGATTTCACTTTTCATTCAGCCGGGTCAGCCGCTTTATGAGTTGCTCTATGCAGCAGCCATAGTGTTCTTTACTTTCTTCTATACCGCTCTGATTTTTAATCCCAGAGAGGTTTCGGAGAATCTGAAAAAGAGTGGTGCATTCATTCCGGGAATTCGTCCGGGTGAACAGACGGCCAGATTTATCGATAAGGTTATGACCAGATTGACTCTTTCGGGTTCCATTTACATGGTTCTGGTCTGCTTGGTGCCGCAATTGCTGATGAACTGGTTTAATGTACAGTTCTATTTCGGCGGTACGTCTTTATTGATTATCGTTGTCGTGACGATGGATTTTGTCGCTCAATTGCAGAGTCATATGATGAATCAGCAGTACGGCGATATAATGAAGAAAGCTAACCTTAGAAATTTCGGTCGTTAGATTTAAAAGTTTGGAGATACAAGATGAAAGTTGGTGCTTCCGTTAAGAAGATGTGCCGCAACTGCAAAGTTGTTCGTCGCCACGGTGTTGTCCGCATTATTTGTGTTAACCCTAAGCACAAGCAGCGTCAGGGTTAATGCTAATTATTTGAGTTGACCGCAAGGTTTTACTCAGATATAATTACACAGTTATGGCACTGAATATACGTTCGGTGCCTTTTCTGACATTGCCAAATAGGCACTATAAGTGGGCTGTCGTGTATCCTGAACGGGCTTTGCGGCAGCTGTGTTTTTTTTACCTTCTTTTTAGGAGATCGATAGTGGCCCGTATAGCTGGCATCAATGTGCCTGATAATAAGATTGCCGCGATTGCTTTGCAGTCGATTTTCGGCATCGGCCCTACCCGTGCGCGCGATATTCTCGCCGCCGCCGGAATTGAAGCCAATTCCAAATTCAAAGATTTAGACGAAGCTTCTGTGGACAAGGTCCGCGCTGAAGTCGCCAAATACACCGTAGAAGGCGACTTAAGACGTGAGATCACCATGAACATCAAACGTCTCATTGACCTCGGAACTTATCGCGGTCTGCGTCACCGTCGCGGCTTACCTGTCCGCGGTCAGCGTACCAAGACCAACGCCCGTACCCGTAAGGGTCCGCGCAAGAGCGTGAAGAAGTAAGGAGACAGCGAGATGGCTGAAGAAATCAAAGAGACCGCCGCACAGGCACCCGCCGCAGCTGCTCCTGCAGTCCGCCGCGGTAAGCGTTCCAAAAAACAGATTGCAGATGGTGTCGCACACATCCACGCATCTTTCAACAATACCATCGTTTCCATCTCAGACCGTCAGGGCAACGTGCTTTCATGGGCTACTGCCGGTGGTTCTGGATTCCGTGGTTCACGTAAGTCCACTCCGTATGCTGCACAGGTCGCTGCAGAGCGTGCCGGTGAAGCTGCCAAGGAATACGGTGTAAAGAACCTTGAAGTTCTCGTGAAGGGCCCTGGTCCTGGACGTGAGTCTTCTATCCGTGCTCTTAATGCGCTCGGCTACAAGATCACCAACATCACTGATGTTACCCCCATCCCTCACAACGGTTGCCGTCCGCCCAAAAAGCGTCGTGTTTAACCATAATCAAGTTTCTGGAGAAAGATAAATGGCAAAATATACAGGTTCAGCCCTGAAATTAAGCCGCCGCGAGGGTGTTGACTTATTCCTTAAGTCAGGTGTCCGTGCAATTGAAACCAAGTGCCGTGACAGACTGACCGTTGTTCCTGGTCAGCACGGTGCTAACAAGCCTCGTTTGTCCGATTACGGTGTGCAGTTGCGTGAGAAGCAGAAAGTTCGTCGTATTTACGGCGTTCTCGAGCGTCAGTTCCGCAACTACTATAAGAAGGCTGCCCGTTTGCCCGGCAATACCGGCGAGAACCTTTTACAGCTTCTCGAAGGTCGTTTAGATAATGTCGTTTACCGTATGGGCTTCGGTTCTACCCGTATGGAAGCTCGTCAGTTGGTCAGCCATAAGGCTATCACCGTAAACGACCGCGTGGTGAACATTCCTTCTTACGAAGTAAAACCCAACGATGTGATCGCTGTACGCGAAAAGGCTAAGAAGCAGAGCCGTATTAAATCAGCTCTCGATTTGGCCGGTCAGCGTGCTTTAAAACCTACTTGGATTGATGTCGATCAGGATAACCTGAAAGGTACTTTCAAGAGCAAGCCTGAGCGCGCCGAGTTGCCTGCTGACATCAAGGAAGCTCTCATCGTCGAGTTGTACTCGAAGTAATAACGGCATCTGTGCCAACACCTAACTTATAAGTGGGGAATTTCTAGTGTCTGTTTGTGAACTGCTGAAACCTAAGCCAGTGGATTTCACTGAAATCGGCCCAAATAAAGCTCATGTTGTACTTGAGCCTTTGGAGCGCGGTTTCGGTCATACTCTTGGTACAGCTCTCAGCGGAGTACTTCTCAAGACTTTTCCTGGTACTGCGGTTGATGCCGTTCGTATCGACGGAGTAAGAGACGAGACTGACTCCAAATCAGACCTTGACGAGTCGATTTTTGAAGTGATTATGAACTGCAAGGAACTTGCGGTTAAATCGGAAACTTCTGTAAGCGAGCCTGTCTGGGTTAGAGCTGAGAAAAAGGGAGCTGGAAAACTTACCGCTGCCGACTTTGTGTGCCCTGAAGGTATTAGTTTTGTCGATCCTGAAGCTGTCGTTTGCACTTTGAAGGATGATAAGTCTTCCGCCTCTGTAAGCTTGCGCATATCCTCAGGTTGTGGTTATGTTCTGGCATCCTCTGATGAGCATGTTCCCGTCTCTGAAGAAGGTGATATTCTCATTGACGCAAGTTACACGCCTGTGCGTCGTTTCGTTTATGGAACCGAGGCTGCGCGTGTCGAACAGCGCACTGATTTAGACCGTTTGGTTATCGATATTGAGACCAACGGTTGTATCACCCCTGATGAAGCCATTATGCAGGGAGCCGAACTGCTTAAGGCTGGGATCACCAATATCGTTGACAAGGAAGAAGTTGCCGAGCAGAGCTTTGCTCCTTCAGCTCCTCCTCTTCCTGATCCGGTGCTTATGCAACCTGTTGACGATCTGGAACTCACGGTCAGAAGTGCCAACTGTCTTAAGGCTGAATCCATTATTTATATTGGTGATTTGGTGCAGCGTACCGAAGTTGAGTTGCTTAAGACTCCGAATTTGGGTAAGAAGTCTTTGACGGAAATAAAAGACGTGCTTGCTCAAAGAGGTCTTTCTCTCGGTATGAGAGTGGCTAATTGGCCTCCTCCGGGACTTAAGTCGACCAAATAACAGAACTGTTAATCAGAAGGAATTAGGAAATGCGTCATCGTTTAGCCGGCCGTCATTTGGGCCGCACCGCTTCACACCGTGCAGCGCTGTATCGCAATCTTGCTAATGCTCTCTTTACTTACGAAGTGATCAAGACCACTCTGCCTAAGGCCAAGGAACTTCGTCGTTTTGCTGAGCCTTTAATTACTTTGGCTAAGGAAGATACCGTCGCCAATCGTCGTCTGGCTTTTGCCCGTTTGCGTGACGATGCGGTTGTGAACAAGCTCTTCACTGTGATCGGCAAGCTTTCTGCCGAGCGTAAGGGCGGGTACACCCGTATCCTTAAAGCTGGCCGCCGTTCTGGCGATCAGGCTCCCATTGCCTACATTATGTTAGTCGACAGACCGCAGGCCGAAGAGTCTTCAGAGACTGCTCAGGCTTGATAATACTCAGGCGCGGTTTACCGCGCCTGAAACCTATTTTTGCTAATCAACTGTGTAGACGAGGGTAAGACCTTGGATCAGAATATTGATTCTTTAAAGCCTAACATCAAGAATGTAGAGACTCTGTCCGAGAATCACTACAGAGTTACCCTTGAGCCTTTCGAGCCGGAGTATGCTCACATAGTAGGCACGGCGCTCCGCCGTATCATGCTTTCTTCCATTCCCGGTTATGCTATTTCCTCTTGTGAAATAGAGGGAGTGGTTCATGAGTACAGCGCGGTTGAGGGCATTCAGGAGGATATTCTTCTTGTTCTGTTGAACCTGAAGGAAGTCGCTGTTGCCGTTGAAGGGCTTCTGCATGA
>CABQMD010000010.1 GCA_902465145.1 uncultured Succinatimonas sp.
GAGCTACTGATGCCTCTGCAACAGATGATGAAACGCTGTCATGAGCGTACCCGCTGATAATGGTGGAAACTCCCTTGGAAGTCTCATCGTCGGCGTTTGCGTATGACTTACCTGCTACACCTGAATAAATGCGGTTATTTTCGTCTTCGTATTGCCCGGAATGCCCGTAGTCTACCTGACGCTCGTCGTTATAATTTTCGCTAAAAGCAGGACGAATGGTTCTCGGAGTGTCGACAGGAACATCGTTTGACATGCTGATGTCAGCTCTTTGTTCACTTCTTTGAATCTGAACTGAAGACGGATCGTAATACTCCTGAGCACGGCCGCGCAAAGAAGCAGCCTGTGAAGATGCCCCCATTCCGAAACTTGGTTCAACTCTCGATTGAAACGCAGGTTCGGTTTTACTTCCCTGATGTGCAGGCTCTGAGACTTCGCTGCCGAACCTTAGCTTGGTTTTAAGATCCGAAACTCCTCTGAAAAAACGCGGAGCAACATCTTGTCTTGCATCTTGTTTTGCAATGTCCTGATCATCTCTTCTTTCTTTTTTCAAAACATCCGTTTGCACGTCATGTTTTACGTTAAACGACATACCGGAAGTTTTTTTGTAGTCTGGTAATTCCTGCTGATTTTCACTTGTCGTTTCGTCATTTTTTCCAAAAGGAACAAAGCGCATGATCAAAGCACCCAATGCTTCACAAAACCATATGGGCGAACGGGTGGCAGAGAGCATTACTCCAACAAAAGTCAAAGCTACTGGGATAAAAGGAGCGACATAGCGCGGCATATTGGAAAAACAGGCAATATTAAGATAATCTCCCAAAATACCGCCCCCGCCCATCGAATCGCTTACCATGAGCCCAGAAAAAAGCATGCACAAACCGATGATCAGGGTGTTGATCCCCAAAAGTCGCAAACCTACCTTGAAAAAATCGACATTTTTTAAACTGAAACTGCTAAGACATAATAAAGTAACTACGTACACGGCAAGATAAGGTACAAGATAGGTTACATTTCCGAAATAATCGAATACGTATGACAGAAGCGAACCGCTACTTGCCTCTCCGCCTTCTAGCAACTGTCCTGACAAAGCACTTTGTTCTCCGCTGCGAAAAGACAGTAGCATGAAATCGCATACCAAAGCGAACAATGCGCTCAAAATTATGAATGCAAGCTGAGTTTTACCGATGACGCGACGGTTATCCACATGATTTGTTTGTGGATTGGTTAACATAGATCCTCCGCTGACGGCTTGACGCGCCGGGAAAAAGAAGGCGACGAAAAAAATCTTTAAAAATATCGAGGTTCAGTCGCAAAATGTTATCACCAAAAAGGCAGTGCCGCAATTTTCAAAAGCCGGCTAACCATCAAACGGTCTTGTTAATAACAAATTGATTTTCAAAAGGAGTTTTTATGATCAATCTGGTACTCTATCGCCCTGAAATGCCCTCAAACGCAGGTAACGTAATAAGACTTGCGGTGAATGCAGGTGCCAGACTGCATTTTATAGGGCCTTTGGGATTTTACATGGACAATAAAAGACTGTTACGTGCAGGTCTTGATTACAGAGAATTGGCAAACCTTACAGTACACGTAAATTTCGAGCAGTTTTTGGAAAAAGAACAGCCCAAAAGGCTTATAGCTTCAACCTCACGTGCCAGCATCTCTCCTTACGATTTTAAATTTCAGGACAACGACTACGTAATTTTCGGCAGGGAAAAAGAAGGACTGTCAGAAGAAGTCTATGAAAAGGTGCCGCAGGATCTGCGCATTCGTATTCCCATGATGCCGGAAAGCCGCTGTCTGAACCTTTCTAATTCAGTAGCGGTTATAGCTTACGAAGCTTGGCATCAGTTAGGCTTTAAAGGAGCTGCCTTGATCAGACCTCAAATTTAAAAACAATTACAAAGGCGTTTTTACATGCGGTTTCTTAATTGAGGAAAAAACGCCAATGTGTATAATGTCAAAGTATTTTTTTCATACTCGAGGACAGTTTGACAAGTGCTGGATTTCTTGGTTAATTTCTTCACCGATTACGGATATGTTGCCGTATTTTCATGCCTTTTACTCTGCGGTCTCGGAGTACCGGTCCCTGAGGACATCACTTTGGTGGCAGGCGGTGTGATCTCCGGACTTTATCCTGAGATCAACCAGCACATTATGTTCGCTGTAGGTATTCTCGGAGTATTGGTAGGCGACAGTACCATGTTTTTAGGCGGGCGTATTTTCGGATATCGTATCCAACGCATCAAAATGTTCCGCAAGATCCTCTCGCCCCGTCGCTTTTCTCAGATCCAGCAAAAATTCAAACAATACGGCTTAGGTGTTCTGTTCGTAGCCCGTTTCCTGCCAGGATTGCGTTCGCCGATTTTTCTTGCAGCCGGTATGAGCAGACGCATTCCTTACCATATTTTTATACTCATGGACGGTTTTGCGGCCATGATCTCAGTACCGGTATGGGTCTACATAGGATATTTTTTCGCCGACAGCCGCGATCTTTTGATGAACTACGTACACGACGTACAATCCGTAATTTACGCATGCTTGGGCTTTATATTGCTGGTTGTGTTAGCAGTGTGGATAAAAAAGAAAGTCAAAGCCAAAATAGCCGACAAGATCAATAAGAACTCTTCTTCTAAATAACTTTAGTTCGTTCTGTGACGGTGCAATTATTTCTGCCATAACTCGATTGTGACGAACTACATTTATTAAATTGCACCAAAATGCAACTTTAAGGTATTTTTTGGCTTTTTTAAGCACTTTTTCCTAAAATTGCCAAGGACGGCAACGTTGCCGTCTTTTCTTTTTTAATCATCAGAGTTTTTTCACCATGGAACAGTTGACCCAAATAGTCTCCAACATCAATTCCATACTTTGGGGACCTTGGTGCCTCATTCCCATTTTAGTGGGTACGGGTATCTTCTTCTCGTTCAAATTGCGTTTCGTGCAGGTACGTCAGTTCGGTCGTGCCATGAAACATGTATTTGGCAACATTTCGTTCAACGGCGAGAAAGCCGGTAAACACGGTATGACTTCTTTCCAGTCACTGGCTACTGCCATTGCTGCTCAGGTCGGTACCGGAAACTTAGCTGGCGTAGCCACCGCAATGGCTATGGGCGGCCCCGGAGCCATATTCTGGATGTGGCTTGCAGCCTTCTTCGGCATGGCCACCATTTTCTCAGAAGCCATTCTCGCTCAGCTCTATCGTACCCGGGACAACGAAGGACACATTACCGGAGGCCCTGCCTATTACATAAGTTACGGCTTAGGCTCCAAACCTCTGGCTGCCATTTTCTCGGTAATGCTGATCATAGCCTTAGGCTTCATCGGCAACATGGTACAGGCAAACTCCATTGCCACCGCTTTTGAATCTGCCTTCGGCATTCCTACCCCTGTAAGCGGTCTCATTTTGATCCTGCTTGCAGGTTTCATCTTCATAGGCGGGATCAAACGCATTGCCTCGTTTGCCGAAAAAATGGTTCCGCTCATGGCTCTCATCTATGTAATGGGTGCCATCTTCATCATGCTGATGTTCTGGGATAACATACTCTCTACATTTGAAGCCATCTTCATAGGAGCATTCAATCCTTCTGCCGCTACAGGCGGCGTCATCGGTGCCAGCGTTAAAGAAGCCATTCGCTACGGCGTGGCCCGCGGTCTCTTTTCAAACGAAGCCGGTATGGGTTCCACTCCTCACGCTCACGCCATCGCCCGCGTAAACCACCCCGCAGAGCAGGGTCTTGCCGCCGTAGTCGGTCTTTTCATCGATACTTTCGTAGTTTTGACCGCCACTGCACTGGTGATCATGGTTACCGGCAGTTTAAACGGTGTGGATACCGGTATCGTCCTTACTCAGAATGCTTTTTCAAAGGGTATGGGAGTTGCAGGATCAGGCTTCGTGGCCTGCTGTCTGTTCTTTGCCGCCTTCACTACCATCATAGGTTGGTATTTCTTCGCCGCTCAGAACGTCAAATATCTCTTCGGCTACAAATTCTTAAATGTGTTCTCGGTGATCGTACTGTTTTTCCTCATGACCGGATCTTTCCTCAAAGTCGATTTGGTTTGGGAACTTGCCGATATGTTCAACGGTCTTATGGTGATCCCCAATATCATAGCCGTGATCGGTCTTTATAAACTGGTAACCAAGGCTTGCGCAGACTACGAAAACAAATTCTTAAAGAATGAACCTGCTCATTTCGGAGCCTCTGAGAAACTTACTGGGAAAATGGCCCGTATTGCCATAAGACGCCGCCGCCATTACTTCCGCGACGACAAAAGCAATCACGAACCGCTTGATGAATAGTAAAAAAGCTCAAGGTGAGTTTTCGCTCACCTTGATTTATGATTTTACAAGGAGCGTTTTGCTCCTTTTTTTCTTTTCTGCTCCTGTACCATCCTGCGTATTCTTACCCTCACCATCACCACATTCATCACGGTAAGAACCAAACCTATCAATGATACCCACAACACCACCGTACTTAAAGAGCGGGTCCCGGGATCGGTATAGGTATCAAAAGATATATAAAGCCCAAACAGCGAAAAACCTATGATCACCGACAGCGAAAACACTCTTGCTCTTAAAGCCAACTGAGCAGCACTGGCCCTTTTCTTTCCATTCGTCATTTTTTTCAATTCTTAACAACGCTCCATGCAGAACCGTCTTCACACTCCAAAGTAATATTGTGATACCCGATAAGAGACGAACGGTGTCCGACGCTTACGAGTACGCTTGATGCTAAAAGCTCTTTGATAAGTCCGTAAGCTTTTTGCTCCGATTTTCCGTCCATGGCAGAACTTGCTTCGTCCAAAAACAAAAGATCAGGTTTCATCAGTAAAGCTCTTACTACGGCAATACGCTGCTGTTCGCCTAAAGAAAGACTCTGGGACCAATTATCTTCTGTATCCAAATAAGGGATAAGCTTTTCAAGGCCCAATTCCTTGAGATAACGCTCGGTAAGACCGCTTCTTTCAGGAGAATTTGGGTAAGCGGCGGCTTCCCGTAAAGTTCCCAAGGGCAAATAGGGACGCTGACTTAAAAAAAGCACCTTGGAATTCTCAGGATAAATTACCTCACCTTCAGAATAAGGCCAAATTCCTGCAACAGTCTTCATCAGCGTGGATTTGCCGCATCCTGAACGACCGCGGATCAGCAATGCATCGCCACGCTTGAGTTCAAAGGAAAGATCACGGCACAATTCACTGCCTTGCGGAGTATATACCCTGATATTACTTACCTTAAACGATTCTCCCTCTTGCACGGGCTTTAAGCATTTAACGTTAGATGCATGATCCATACTGTCAAAATACAAAGCCAGTCGGTCTATATCTGCCTTAAAAGCAGCCCATGCGCTGAAATTGTTGATGATCGTTGAAAGTGAATCCTGTACCCTGCCGAAAGCCGAGCTTATCTGCATGATACTGCCTACGGTGATCACTTTGGCAAAATACATGGGAGCTGCCACCAAAATCGGGAAGATCACGGCAAGCTGAGCATAAGAAAGCGTGAAAAAACCTAACCTTTTTTCACAGCCTATGAGTTTTATATAGTTTAAAACCACGTTTTTAAAGCGGGAGCCCAAGATCCTCTCTTCTTCCTGCTCTCCGTGATAAAGAGATACGGACTCACCGTTTTCGCGCACTCTTATCAAAGAAAAACGAAAATCAGCTTCATAACGTTGTTGTCTGAAATTAAGCTTTACCAAAGGTTTTCCGAAGTAAAAAGTCAGGAGAGTGCCAATTACGGCATACACTAACGCCAGATACAAAAGATAACCGTCAGGCAAAGTAAGAGTATCGTCATTCCACAAAGTAATGGTTACCGCATGGGACAAATCCCACAAAACCACCCCGAAAGATCCCAACATGGCAAGATCAGATGCTGTTCCCAAAAGCAAAGAAATGGAATAAGTCACAAAGGCATTTAAATCCTCGGAAATACGCTGATCTGGGTTTTCGGTATTGCGATCGGCAAGTTGCATGCGGTAATAAACATCATCGCTCATCCATTCATGCATGACTTTGTCGGTAAGCCAACGACGCCAACGTATGGCAAGACAGGATCTTAAGTAGGAGTTATATACGCTTACCACCACATGGATAGTGGCAAGAAAGGCAAAAACCAAAAGGTAATGCTTAAATCCTGTTACATCGTAATTCTGAATCGTATCCCAGAAGGATTTGTACCATGAATTGATGGCCGTGGCTAAATAAACCGCACTTGCAGTAAGCGCTACGATCATAAACAACAAGAACCAGGCTACTTTAGAGTCTTTGGATTTCCAAAAAGGCAAAGCTATTTTGAAAAAAGCCTTTACCGACAGCTTAAGCGGTAAAGAGTCGCTGCCGTGTAAAGCTTTGTCATAGTCAGGAGAGGTTTTCTTCTCTCCGGTACTTAACAATGGAATTTTAAACATATGTTTTTTCCAAAAATAAATTGAGAGCTGTGCAATTTTTTACACTGTACGGTTTAAAACAAATTTCTTTGAAGCAGCTTAGGCAAGCAGATGATCAAGAACGAAAGCAATGCCTTCATCGTTATTTGAATAAGTGACAAAATCCGCCTGACTCTTAATTTGCGCGGATGCATTGCCCATAGCTATACCCAAACCTGCATTTTTGATCATAAGCAGATCATTTTCCGCATCACCAAAGGCTACGACGCAAGATGGAGAGATCCCGACATTCTCACACAGCCAATAAAGCGCATTGCCCTTTGAACAATGATGAGGAATGAATTCCAAAAAGTTATCATCAGTACGCATTACTTCAAAGTGTGCTTTCACATAGTCGGATAAAGAAGCACGGAAGGCATCAAGATCTGCAACCTCTCCTACGGCTATCACCTTAAAAAATCTCTCGCGCGCATTGATATGCCAAAAATCATAGCCATCTGAAAATCCTACTCCCGAATGGAAGATCTCACGCATTGAAAAGATATTGGTATTCTCAGTACACAGACCTGATTTTGCATAAGCATGCAGATTAAGATGAAAGGCTTTTGCTTCTTTAGCTACTCTCATAATCTCCTGAGCATCGGCACAATCATCATGCAAAGTGGCAAAACCCGCATCTTTTGAGCCATTTTTTTTATAATCAAACACGTTTATAAGCGCAGATCCGTTAAAACACACGGCTAAAGTTTTAGGTGTCAGCACTCCCATCTGCTCAAGATATCTTTGTGCAGATTTAGGATGCCTGCCCGTAGCTATGGCTATATACCAACCTGAAGCAACAGCCTTATGTACAGCTTTTACGGTCTTCGGTCCTATACTCTTGTCAGAACGTAACAGAGTTCCGTCCAAATCGAATAATGCAGCCTTGATCTTACCTTTTGGCAATTCATCATATTGCACGCAATCATACCCCGTCGTATTTACGTCAAAATTCAGGACTGCTCACCCGCTATCACCCTGATCACCTCTTCAGCCCAGATCATGGCTTCATAATAATCACGGTAATACTGCTCTTTGGGAAAAGCTATGCCTATACGCGCGGCGAGATCTGCCAGTTGCTCAAAATTACGATGGATCACCGCATGATAACCTTTTAAAAGCAGGCTTAAGGTTCCGCCCCCGTTATAAAACTCCGATACGGCAGACAACATAAACTCACCGCGCACCTTTTCTTTATGATCACGTATCATCATGGGCAGATACATTAAAAATCCCACGATAAAAGCATGATTGGTTTCGTAATCATCGCATACCTGACCTGCAAGTCTGCTGATGACTCGTCCTGCTATCAAAGCACTGCGGAAATATCCGAATGATGATGAAAGCGGATCTTGGACATATTTGCCGTCTGCATTGCCGTCAAAGCGCTTTTGAGTCTCACACATCAAACCGTAAGCCGTGCTGATACACAGTATGTTGACGAGATCAGTTTTTGAATAACGCAACGCCACGGTACTGCTGAAGGAGCTGTTGCGTTTTACGGTAAGTGCGATAAGACGTTTGGAATTGAACATGCTTCGCAAAGCTTGTGCCATTTCAGGATAGCGGGCTGCGCGCTTGATAACCTCTCTTAGATCGTAAATTCCCGAGAACTCCTCTGCCAAAGTACGCATGAGCTCATGCTGCCATTTAGGACGCTCGCTTCCATATTCTATAAATCTCTGCCGCACCATGCCGCATACACAATCATATTGGGCGGCTTCGTCGATGCTGAAGTCAACGCCGTCCTCTTTAAAACCTATATTTTTAAGTCTTGGAAGTTTTTGCTTCAATCCTTCGAAAGCAGTGAGCAAACCGTGCTGATGTTTATGAGCGATGAATACGTAATCAATGCACTCCAAAAGTTCATGATTTTGAGGAACGGATCCCATGTCGCCAAGAGCCATGGCAAATTGCGCTCCGGCACGTCTTAAGCCCAGCATGATGCGTTCTTCGTCGGGAGTAGGAGTGTAACCGTCAGGCAGACGAATAATGAGATATTTTTCGTTAATGTGATTACGAAAACGGATCCAATCCTCGGTAGGAACTGCCCGCAACATAAAACGCTTGGTTTTAGGCAGAAGCAAATGTTCAAGATTCTGTCCAAAAAGCAGATTTTGCATGAGATCTGCCATTTGCTCGGCGTTTACCTCCTCAGATCCTGCAGTATGCCCAGGAGAGAGTATGAGGTAATTAAACAAAGCCGTGCCTTGAGGTGTCGACACCGGCATAGCTCCGTAAAGACAGGCACGGTTACGTGCCGGCATTTCCCTGGTAAACGCAGGATTATAGATATTCAGATCAGCCATCTTGTTTAAAAATCGTTTTTAAAGCCAAATTCCTTTACCGATGATTTTTTAAGGCATCCAAAAGTTTCTGATGAATACCGCCGAAAGCTCCATTACTCATCACCAAAACTGCCGTTTCCTGATCACAAGAAGCGACAATTTCTTTTATCAGCTTATCAAAGTCTTTTTCTACTCTTATCTTTTCAGAGCTCAACTCCTCAGCATTCCATTTAAGCTCTCCGCCTGAATAGACAAAACTTAAATCGGCACTGTCAAAAGCATGGCACAGAGCCTCGTGATTAGCTCCCATTCTCATGGAATTTGAACGCGGTTCGAACACGGCAATGATGCGCACGTTTTGACCGACATGATCGCGCAAACCTTGCAAAGTAGCTTTCACCGCGGTGGGATGATGTGCAAAATCGTCGTATACGCTTACTTTGCCCACCCTGCCCTTTAACTCCATTCTGCGCTTTGGCAGTTGGAAATCGACAAGTGCGGAGGCTGCATCTTGCAAAGCTACCCCGGCAAAACCAGAAAGCACACAGGCCATGAGAGCGTTACGGGCATTGTAAAGTCCAGTACAGTCAAACTTAACTCGTGCTTTTAACTTTCCGTGCTGTAAAATCTCAAACTCACTGTGATCAGGCGTTACGGATCTTAAAGAAAATTCAGAACCTTCCTTTAATCCCGCCAAAGATACCGGAGTCCAGCATCCCATCTGTAAAGCAGCTTTTATATGAGCGTCATCATCAGGAGCAACGATGAGACCGTTCCCCGGCACGGTACGCACGAGATGATGGAACTGTTTTTCTATCTGCTCCACATTCTCATAGATATCGGCATGATCATACTCAAGGTTGTTCATGATGAGACCTGAGGGATGATAGTGCACGAATTTTGCGCGTTTGTCGAAAAAAGCACAGTCGTATTCGTCAGCTTCGATGACAAACCATGAAGAATCGGTGTTACGGGCGGAAATACCGAAGTTTTGCGGGATCCCGCCTATGAGAAACCCGGGATTTTTCCCGTTTTTTTCAAGGATCCAGGTTAACATAGACGAAGTGGTGGTCTTACCGTGAGTACCTGCAACGGCTAAAACCCTCTTATGCTTTAAATAGTGTTCTTCAAGCCATTGCGGCCCTGAAACATAAGGCAGATTCTCATTAAGCATGCGCTCGATAACCGGCATGCCGCGTTTCATTACATTACCTACCACGATAAGATCCGGACGCATATCAAGCTGCTCTGCATCAAACCCTTGATGCAAGCTGATACCGGCACGCCCAAGTTCGTCGCTCATGGGCGGATATACATTGCGGTCACAGCCGGTTACCTTAAATCCTGCCTGCCTGGCGATCATGGCGATACCTCCCATGAAGGTACCGCAAATCCCTAAAATATGAATATGCATGTCACTTACTTCCTGCACTCAAGATAAGGTTTGAAGGCACTGCTGTAACGTCCTACTGCTTTGCCGTCTTTCATCTCTATGGTGTATACGGCAACGCCTTCACGCTCTGCCCATGCTAAAGCCCTGTCAGCGCCCATCACCAAAAGTCCGGTATCAAGCGCGTCGGTTTCAAAAGCCGTAGGAGCTATAACCGTTACCGACATAGTAGCGTGATCTACGGGTCTGCCGGTCTTGGGATCGATTGCGTGTGAGTAGATACGTCCTGAGTGCTCATCTTTAAAATAATTGCGGTAAGAACCTGCAGTGGACATGGCCATTCCCAAAGGACAAACCGCCTGAAACACTTTGTGATCAGGCGTTGATGGATCCTCAATACCTATGCGCCAAGGCTTGCCCTGAGGGTTAGTTCCGGCACTGCGGCTGGCACCTGCAACCGAGGACAGATAGTTTTTTACTCCTTTGGCATTTAAAACCTCGGCAACCGCATCGGCTCCCAAACCTTCTCCTACGGTGGCAAGATCAATTCTCACCTCAGGCAAAGCTTTGGTTATAAAGTTTTTTCCTTGATCATCGGTGCTTAAAGAGAATTTGTCAGGTCCTACCAGCTTTTGCGCCTGCAAAATAGCCTGCTTATCAGGCTCTTTGCTAAGTCTCTTGTCCTTGCCGAATCCCCAAAGATTTACCAAAGGACCCACGGTGACATCCATGGCAAAATCTATACGCATTGACTGCTCAAGACAGCCTTTGATGATTTTTGCCAGACCTCCTGAAATTTCTATAGGATCGGTACTCTTATTGTCGTCTAATTTATAAAGCTCGGCATTTTTATCAAAAGTCGAGATAAGAGCACTTATACGGGAATACTCCTGCTCACAAAGATTTTGCAAAGCTTCGCTGCCGCCAGCAAAGGGCTCTGAAGTCTCAACAAAATAAAACGTTCCCATAGTCTTTCCAGAAGCCGTGGTAGGCACTGGAGACGGATCGCCGCACCCTGACGCCAAGGCAAAAACACCGCCCGTGCAGACAATTGCAAGTTTATTTAAAAATTTATTCTTAAAAGACATAAAAATCCTTATGACGCTGCTTTTTTGCGCGAACTGCCCCTCTTTTTAGGAGCATCATCATGATCAGACAAGGTAAAGATTTCCTCCAACTGACGGTTGGACATATCTCCTATCCACTTTTCTCCGACATTAACCGTCATTTCCGCCAGCTCTTTTTTAGATTCGATCATATCGTTGATTTTCTCTTCAAAAGAATTGGCACAGATCAAACGGTATACCTGCACGTTCTGCTTTTGTCCTATACGGTAAGCTCGGTCGGTAGCCTGCGATTCGACGGCAGGATTCCACCACAGATCATAATGAATGACCGCAGAAGCTTCGGTAAGGTTCAATCCGGTACCAGCTGCTTTTAAAGTTAACAGCAAAATGCGCTCTGAGCGTTTATTCTGAAAATTCTCTACTATTTTGGCTCGCTCCTCGGCATGCACTCCGCCGTGAATAAACTGAGGTTCATATCCGGTGCGATCCTTGATCCATCGTTGTAACAAAGTACCCATTTCCTTAAATTGGGTAAATATGAGTACCTTGCGATGAGCCTTGTGCAACTCGTCCAAGATCCCGAACAAAACTTCGGCTTTTCCTGAGTATTCAGGACCTTTATGCGGTTCTTCTTTTGAGAAATGCTGCGGTGCATTACAGATCTTCTTTAGCTTGTCGATCATGTTCAGGATCACCGCACTGCGGGCGATGCCTACCTTTACCTGCTCCATAGCATGCATGCTTTCATCAAGCTGAGCCTGATACAACGCCACCTGCACCGGGGTTAAAGTACAGTATGTATCCGTAGTGATCTTCTCGGGCAGATCCGATATAACGCTCTTATCGGATTTCAAACGGCGCATAATAAAAGGAGCAGTCACGCGGCGCAATCTCTTGGCGGCATCCGCATTGCGATTACGCTCGATGGGATCGGAAAACTCCTTTTTAAATTCACGCACATTTCCCAAAAGCCCGGGATTTACAAAATCCATGATGGACCAGTATTCCATCAGCCGGTTTTCAACGGGAGTACCGGACATGGCTATCATGGAATCGGCTTTTAAAGATCTCACCGCATTAAACAGCATCGACGAGCTGTTTTTGATGGTTTGCGCCTCGTCGATGGCGATCAGACGTAAGTTCAGTTCGGCCAGGACCTTGCAACTGCTACGTAAAGTTCCGTAGGTG
>CABQMD010000011.1 GCA_902465145.1 uncultured Succinatimonas sp.
TTTTCTCACCCAAAACGATCAGCTGACGACGGCGACAGCATTCGCGTACTATGAGAGCATAATCAGGAGCAGATGACGGCGAGCCGCCTCCTTGTATCAACTGTGCAAGATACCCGGGGCCGCCGGCTTTATCCAGCAACCCGTTATTTTCCAAAGTTGCTTTGATAAGCGTAGGATCGAAATTGTCGGAAAATTCAGAACGTCTTAGGATTGCACTGAAGATAAGTCTGTTCTTTTCAGAATAGAAATCCTCTTCTTTAAGTCTGCCCACGGCTTCGTTGACCTTCTGCAGACACGAGCCGTCTATCATCAGCGCAGCCAACAGCCTTTGCTCGGCATTCTCATCTTTGGGAGGAACCCTAAGCACCAAACCGTCATTTGTCTTGTTGCGCGCCGGCATGAAATCACTCCAGAAAAAATCAATCCGCCGAATTTTACATCAGAATCAGTACAATTTGACGTTTCAGCTTTTTTGTACGAGGACGATCTTTAAGAGTCAAAGCAACGGTAAACGCTGACGCATCAACGGTTACAGAATTTTTTTATTTGTCACGTAGTAGTATAAAAACAGGAAAAAACGTCAAAACAAGAAAAACAGTAATGTCTGCAACCATTCAGGTCGTCTCTTCGTTGCTCACTTGTTATGCCATAGCTATGCTGTTTTACTACAACAACAACAAATATCACAACGCAAAAAAGAAGACTAATTTGTTGAGGATTTTAAGGGAATAAATATAAGGATGGCGCACCTGGAGGGATTCGAACCCCCGACCAATCGGTTCGTAGCCGAGTACTCTATCCAGCTGAGCTACAGGTGCATTCTGAACAACCAATGTTCTGGCGCAAAATTATATATGACTTTTTTTTAAGATCAAGTATTTTTTTGCAACAAAACGTTATTCGATAAAAAAGACCGCACAGCGGTCTTTTTGGAAAGTGGCGGATAGAGAGGGATTCGAACCCTCGATACAACCCTTATAGTCGTATGCTCCCTTAGCAGGGGAGTACCTTCAGCCTCTCGGTCATCTATCCACTTGGCTTTCAGCGGGAATTAGTATCCGACTTTGGCCTTGTATTGTCAAGATCTTTTTTTCGGCAACACTCTTTCCCGTCACTACGGCATATTCTCAAATCGTCAGGGGCATCGATGGCAAGGCGAACTCTGCCGCCCTGAATTTCGAGCACACGCACGGTGATCTCCTCTCCTATCCTAAGAGTATTTCCCGGTTTTGAAGAGATCACCAACATGTTTAAACCCTGCTCTTTAAGAAAGTTTCCGCACTAGCCACGGCCATGGCCAAACCGTCGACTTTGGTACCGCCGGCCTGAGCCATATCAGGACGTCCGCCGCCCTTACCGTCAACAAAGACGGCAGCAGCACGCACTATGTCACCGGCCTTAACCTTGGAGGTGAGATCACGCGACACGGCAGCCGTGAGGCTTACCTTGCCGAAATTCACCGAACCAAGCAACACGACGCCCGACTGCATGCGTACCAGCAGATCGTCTGCAGCTATACGCAAAGCTTTGGCATCATAGTTCTCAACAGTTGCGGCCAACAGTTTGACTCCGTCAATCTCAACAGTCTTCGACACCAGTTTTTCACATTCAAGTGAAATAACGCGCTGCTTTAACGACTCGTTTTCTTTTTCAAGATCACGTCCGTGTTTCAGCAAAGCATCGGCCTTCTCCGCAATGGACATATTGTCAGCCTTCATCAGGTTGGCAGTCTTGACCACGTTGCGAACTATCTGCTGCAGATATTCGATAGCGGCAGCTCCGGTCACGGCCTCGATACGGCGAACTCCTGAAGCGACGGCTTCATCGGAAACAATTACGAAGGTTCCCAAATCACCGGTACGATCGACATGAGTACCGCCGCACAGTTCCTTGGAGAAATCCCCCATGGAAACTACGCGTACTTTGTCTTCGTATTTTTCATCAAAGAGTGCCAAAGCTCCGGACTTACGGGCTTCGTCAAGATCCATGATCTTGGTCTCCACCTTATCATTGGCACGGATATGTGCATTGACAATGGAGGAAACCTGCTGACGTTCTGACAAAGTCAAAGGCTGATTGTACGAATAGTCAAAACGCAGACGATCAGCTGCTACGTAAGAACCTTTCTGGGTAACCGTAGTACCCAATACCTGACGCAAAGCGGCATCAAGCAAATGGGTAGCGCTGTGATGTGCTGCAACAGCCTTGCGATTTTCCGCATCTACACAGGCTTTAACCTTATCGCCTTTGGAAAATTCTCCAAGTTCGACTCGCCCGATATGGATGATAGTCTTACCGATACGCTTGGTATTTTCGACAATGAACTCGGTAGTCCCCGAAAGTTTTATGGAGCCCTTGTCGCCTACCTGACCGCCCATTTCTCCGTAAAAAGGAGTGGCATTGAGTACAATGACCGCACGCTCGTCGGTGGAGATGGTCTGAACCTCCTGACCGTCCTTGTAGATACCGTCGATTACGGCATCGCATTCCAAAGAATCGTAGCCCTTAAAATCGGTGACCTCGGTAAGTTTGAGATCCTGATTGTAATCGACGTCGAACTTGGAATTCTTCTTGGAAAGAGCCTTCTGCTTGGCCATTTCGGCATCAAAGCCGTCCATGTCCAAAGTGTAACCGCGATCGCGTACCACATCCTGAGTAAGATCGGTAGGGAAACCGTAGGTATCATAAAGTTTGAAGACCACATCCCCAGGGATCACTTTGCTCTCGCCAAGCTTCTTTAACTCGCCTTCGAGCAAAGCCAAACCGCGGTCAAGCGTGTTGAGGAAGAGCTCCTCTTCACGCTTTAAGGTCTTCTTAATGAGCTCTTTCTGCTCGATAAGCTCAGGATATGCCTTACCCATAAGTTTGGCCAAAACATCGACCAACTTATAGAAGAACACTTCCTTTGCACCGAGCAATCTGCCGTGACGTACGGCGCGGCGTATGATGCGGCGCAATACATATCCTCGGCCTTCGTTAGAAGGCAGAACCCCGTCGGCAATTAAGAACGAGCAGGAACGGATATGATCGGAGATCACGCGCAGTGACTTGTTCTTAAGATCGCTTACATGCAAAAGCTCTGCAACCGCTTTTTCCAAAGCTACGAAAAGGTCGATATCGTAATTTGAATGCACGCCCTGCAACACGGCAGCGATACGCTCAAGACCCAAACCGTTATCGATCATAGGCTTGGCAAGCTTTTCAAAAGTACCGTCGGCTTTACGGTTGTACTGCATGAACACGATGTTCCAGATCTCTATGAAACGATCGCCGTCTTCTTCAGGGGATCCCGGAGGGCCTCCCCAAATGTCGGCACCGTGATCATAGAAAATCTCGGAGCAGGGACCACAGGGACCGGTATCACCCATCTGCCAGAAATTATCAGAATTGAAAGCACCGCCCTTATTGTCGCCGATACGAATGATACGTTCAGCAGGAACCTTGATGACATCCTTCCAGATGTTGTAAGCCTCATCATCCTTATCATAGACGGTGACGGTCAGGGAATCCTTGGGCAAACCGAAACCTTCGGTGAGCAAGGTCCAAGCATAAGTGATGGCTTCTTTTTTAAAGTAATCACCAAAGCTGAAATTTCCCAACATCTCAAAGAAAGTATGATGTCTGGCGGTGTAACCCACATTCTCGAGATCATTCTGTTTACCGCCTGCACGGACACATTTTTGAGCGGTGGTAGCGCGCACATAAGGACGCTTTTCCTTTCCCAAATAAATATCCTTGAACTGATTCATGCCTGCGTTGGTAAACAGCAGGGTCGGATCGTTATGCGGCACCAGAGAGCTCGAGCGCACCACGGTGTGACCGTGGGCCTTGAAGAAATCCAGATACGTCTGACGGATCTGGTCTGTTGTCATATACATATGAAAAAAACCTAATTGAATGTGGCCTTTTTGTCAATGGCAGATTATACCTTGTTTATGCGTTCAGTCAGGCAGACTTATACAAAATTGCTCTAAAGCTTCGATACAGGTATCACGATCAAAGCCCCGGCGATACAGAGCAGCCAACATTTTGCGCTTACCTGCATAAGACAAATCTGGAGCTGACGCATAGCGCTTTTGCAAAAAAGCTAGCGCCAGTGCGTCAAAATCGATCTCATCCAAATAAGGATCCAATTCGTCAGGATCAAGTCCGCGCCTCATGGCATCGATTTTCACACTGCCCGGTCCTGAAAGCTTGATCTCTGCATGTCTGCAAAGTAACTGAGCAAATCGCTCGTCGCTTTGCAAACCGTTTTCCCTGCAGCGCATAACGGCATTTTCAGCCGTTTGGTTCTGATATTTTTGCGAAACTTTGCGCAAAAGTTCGTCGTAACCATACTCGCGGGCAGTCAAAAGACGCAACGCATAAGCGTATGCCTTGTTGTCATCATCACTTCTTTCCTGACGGCTGAACATCAGAGATCCTCTGGAATGTCACTGATGAGATCTTCATCCTTAATGGCATCATAAGAATCGTTGGCGTAACTTTCAGCAGAAGAGCTAATCTCATCGTCATCATCTTCTTCTGAAGACTCTCCTATGTCTAGGGAATCGGCATAAGCTGAGTTTTGCTTGAAGAACTCCCTGATCTGGCGCTCGATTTCCTCGGCATCCTCAGGATGCTCATCCAGATAGCGCATGGCATTCACCTTACCCTGACCTATCTTTACATCTTTGTATGAAAACCAAGCTCCGCTCTTTTTGATTATCGAAGCCTTCTCACCCAAATCCAAAAGTTCACCGTTTTTAGCTATACCGTAGTTAAAGAGAATGTCAAAATGGGCAACCTTAAAAGGAGGAGCAACTTTATTCTTTACTACTTTTACTTTGGTTTCGTTGCCAATTACCTTCTCTTCGCCTTTTTTCGAATCCTTGCTCTTCTTATCCTTGCCTTCGGTAAGAGATTTACCCTTGCGTATGTCAAGACGTACAGAGGCATAATACTTAAGCGCGTTACCGCCGGTAGTAGTTTCAGGAGATCCGTACATCACGCCGATCTTCATGCGCAACTGATTGATGAAGACCACCATGCAGTTTGCCTGCTTAATGATGCCGGTGAGCTTGCGCAAAGCCTGAGACATAAGACGGGCCTGCAAACCGACGTGATTGTCACCCATATCGCCTTCGATTTCAGCCTTAGGCACCAAAGCAGCCACCGAATCGATGACGATTACATCGACACCGCCTGAACGTACCAAAGTTTCGCAGATATCCAACGCCTGCTCGCCGGTATCAGGTTGTGAAAGAAAAACGTTTTCGATGTTCACTCCCAAACGTTTGGCATAGACGGGATCAAGCGCATGCTCGGCGTCGATAAAGGCACAGATTTTTCCTTTCTTTTGAGCCTGTGCTATCAGCTCCAAAGTAAGCGTGGTTTTACCTGAAGATTCCGGTCCGAAAATCTCGATGACACGGCCCATGGGCAAACCGCCTATTCCCAACGCCAAATCAAGTGACAAAGATCCTGTGGGAATTGCTTCTATATCCAAGGTCGTGTTTTGCCCAAGACGCATGATTGCGCCCGTTCCAAACTGGCGCTCGATCTGTTCCATGGCAGCCTGCAAAGCCTTTTCTTTATTGGGATCCTTGGTAAGATTCGCAACCAACGAGGCTGAACTTACCTTGTCCTTCCCTTTGTTCTCTTTCTTTTCTTTAGCCGCCATATCATACTCCGTATCAAGTAATTATTTTGTGTGTATAATTATACAATATTATAATTACATAAATAAATTATTCTTTTACTGTTTTTTCGCGTCGATACAATCAAAGTTCAAACTTTTAACCGGTAAACATGATTGTCCGTTTCGGTATACCTGCTCACATTTTACACGGCAATACTTCAACAAAAACATGACTCAGGCTTTTTCAGCCAATAGCTGTCAATGCAATTGAAGAAATTTTATAACAAATTGATAACAATGGTTTTTTTTCATAACAATGATTTTTGACGCAAAAAAAATCATATCACCGCATCTCGTAATACGCTTGCAGACAAAAAACTCAGATACACAGTACTTTTAGCTTTTGTTACCATTGCCCCCGCAAAAGGCAAAACTATCGTTTAACCTGTACATAACCATCACAACACTTGTAACAGAATTAAAACGACTTTTCATCGTGCTGTTTAATACAAAAATACGGTAACTATTCATGGCCAACACTCAAGACACTAAAGATGGCATCACCCCGATGATGAAACAATATTGTGAGATCAAAGATCAATATCCAGATACTCTGGTCTTTTACCGTCTTGGCGATTTCTATGAAATGTTCTTTGATGATGCCGTAAAAGCCTCAAGATTACTTAATCTTACTCTGACTCACCGCGGTACCAACAAAGGAACTCCCATTCCTCTGGCAGGAGTGCCTTTCCATGCCGTTGACAACTATATTTCAAGGCTCATCCGCATGGGCGAATCCGTAGTGATCTGCGAGCAGATTGAAGACAAAACTAACAAGAAAACAAAAAACTTCATTCGCAAGGTCTCGCGCATCGTAACCCCCGGGACCGCTACCGATGACGGCATTGCTCCTGATCGCGAAGACAATCTCATTGCCTGTGTATACGAAGGCAAGCACTATTTCGGCGTAGCTTCATTGAATTTGGGATCAGGATCTTTTAAAACTTCTGCCGTAAGAGATTTAAAAGAACTGTCTTTGGCATTGGATAAAATTGCACCGGCAGAAATCGTTTATCCTGAGGAATTCGATCATCAGGAGATCCTGTCAACCTTCAAAAGTCGCAAAGAGTTGCCAAAATGGAACTTTGAACTTAAGACTTGTTACGAACTGCTGTGCCGTCAGTTTCATACCCAGACATTATTCGGATTCGATATTGAGAATATCGAAGACGGGATCTGCGCTGCCGGCGCACTGCTATCCTACGTACGTTCAACGCAAAGCGGTCCCCTTGAGCACATACGTTCAATCTCCCGCGACGACTTCGGTTCACTTTTACTTATGGATCAGACCGCGCAGCGAAATCTGGAGCTCACTGCCAATTTAAGAGGAGAATTTAAAGGATCTCTTTTGTCGGTTCTTGATCACTGCATCACCGCCATGGGATCACGCAGGCTGCGACGTATGCTTTTAGAGCCGTTGCGTAGTAATAATCTGGTCAATGCCCGTCTTGATCTCGTCGAGTCTTTACTGACATGCGATCAGAGCGCTTTGGATCTGCTCTTGGATCCTATAGGAGATCTCGAACGCATTACCGCCAGAGTGGGACTTGGCAGCGCACATCCTAAAGATCTCATGGTCTTGCGAGAAGCTTTGAAAACCGTTCCTAAAATTAAGGATTTTCTTGATAAAAGCGACAGCGAGGTGTTGCAACAATACGCACAAAAGCTCGATCCGCTTACAAATACCTGTGCCTTGCTGTGCAAAGCCGTAAAAGAAGTCCCTTCAACTTTTATTCGCGACGGCAACGTTATTGCTGACGGCTATAACGAAGAACTCGATTCGTTGCGAGAACTTATGAACGGCAGCGCTTCCGTGCTTGAAAAAATGGAAGCAAAAGAACGAGAAGCAAGCGGCATCGCCACGCTTAAAGTAGGCTACAATTCAGTATCCGGCTACTACATCGAAGTTCCCAGATCTCAAAGTGTCAACGTACCTTCCAACTATCACCGCAAACAAACCCTGAAAAATAACGAACGATATACCACTCAGGAATTACGTGATTTGGAAGAGAAAACCCTGACAGCGCAGGAACGTTCGCTCGTACTTGAAAAAGAACTGTTTGAAGCTTTGATAAAAACGCTCCAGCAGGAGCTTAACGAGCTGTCGATTTTATCGGATCGCTTGTCCCTGCTTGATGCATTGCTGTCTTTGACAAAGACTGCGGATGAGTACGGTTATGTACGCCCCGAGCTCTCCTGTGATTCCGTCATAGCCATACGCGACGGCCGACATCCTGTAATTGAAACTCTAACAGACAAACCCTTCGTAACCAACTCCGTATCAATGGGAGTCGAACGCATGCTGGTGATCACCGGTCCCAATATGGGAGGTAAATCCACTTACATGCGTCAAACCGCTTTAATCTGTATCATGGCACGTGCCGGATCTTTCGTACCTGCATCATCTGCTCTCATAGGAGACATCGATCGTATCTTTACAAGAATAGGTGCCTCGGACGATCTGGTATCAGGACGTTCCACCTTCATGGTAGAAATGGAGGAAGCCTCCTCAATTCTCAATAATGCCACGACAAAATCGCTGGTGTTGATGGACGAAATAGGCCGCGGCACCAGTGCCGTAGAAGGAGCCGCTTTGGCTTATGCCATAGCCGTACATCTGTGTTCACGCCTTGGCTGTCTTTCTTTGTTTTCCACTCATTATTCGGAAATAGGTACGCTAGAAAGCAATTACCCTCAAGTACGCAACCTGTGTTTCAAAGCCGAGGAAAGTCACGGCAAGATCTGTTTTTTATATCACGTAAACCCAGGAAGCATCAGTCACTCATACGCCGTTGAAGTGGGAAAACTTGCAGGTTTGCCTGCCGACGTGATCTCCATGGCAAAAAACATGATAGGCAACAGCGAAATCAAAAATCAGCAAAAAAAATCCGCAGTGCAAGCACAAAAGCAGACAAAAACGGAAAAATCTGCTCAGGATCTCTTAACCAAAGAGGCAAAAGAGCTTATTACCGCAACCGATACCGACAATCTTACCCCGTTGCAGGCACTGAACCTACTGGTAAAAATCAAAGGAATGCTAAAAGACTGATTTTAGCCGTCTGTAAAAAAACTATTCCGCGTTGTCGGAGCAAATGCTACAAATAAGCAGTATGTCTTAGTTATTATGGCCGTCATCGGTGAAATTATCAGCATCGATGCCGTGAGCTTCGCACAGTTGACGCAACTGACGCATGGCCTCATTTTGGATCTGTCGTACACGTTCGCGCGTTAAACTTACCTTGGCACCGAGATCGTCCAAAGTCTCAACAGAGTCCCCGTTTAATCCGAAGCGGCCGGCCATGATCCGACGTTGCTTGGGAGGAAGGCTTCTAAACCAATTTTTAACAAAATTTACCGCCTCGTCCCGGTATATGGATCCTGCAGGAGTATCTGTTGAGGTATCAGGCAGGATCTCAGACAACGTCATATCACGCTCGTCGTCATGTCCGTTACCGTTATCCATCGAAACGGTACCTTCAACCAAAGACAGCAAACGCCGTACATGTTCTACGTCGCTGCCGGCTTCCTTGGCTACCGCTCCTGCCGAAACGGAATCGGTATGCAATGTTTCCTGCAAACGTCTTTTGATCCGTAAAAAATTATTGAGTTCCTTGATCACATGCGAAGGCAGACGTACCAAACGCGATTGCTTGGTTATGGCCAGTTCCACGGCCTGTCTTATCCACCAGGTAGCATAAGTTGAAAAACGAAAACCTTTATCGGGATCGAATTTCTCTACGGCATGAATAAGTCCTAAATTGCCTTCCTCTATAAGATCAATAACCGGGACTCCTCTGGAGCGATACTCCTTGCAGATGTTGACCACCAAACGCAAATTTGAAGTTACCAGAGTATCAAAGGCTTTCTTGTCACCGTTATGTGCTCGTTTTGAAAGTTCCACTTCCTGTTCGTGTGTCAGCAAATCATACGTACGTATGGATGAAAAATAAGCAGACAACAGATCAGAACCGGAACTTTTTCCCGTTGCATTTTTCTTCAGGCGGTTTTTTTCTTTTAACGACACTTTTTTAACGTTTTCGCTGTTCATCATCAACCCCCGCCTTCAGAATTATCTATTGCATCAAGTTCATCGCATTAGGCAGATACCCCAAAGGATTTACCGACTTACCCTTATAACGGATCTCAAAGTGCAACTGTACCGAACTTGAGTCGGTAGATCCCATCTTGGCAATTACCTGCCCTCGTTTGACCTTCTGACCTTCTTTCACCAGCAGACTGTCATTATGAGCATAAGCAGAAAGGTACTCATTATCATGATTTACGATAATAAGTTTTCCGTAACCGCGCAGAGCGCTTCCGGAATATACAACCTGTCCGTCGGCTGCCGACATCACGTTCTGTCCGCGATTTCCGGCTATGTCTATACCTTTGTTGCCGTTTTCATTAAGACTGAATCCGCGTACGACCTTTCCTTTTGCAGGCCACATCCACACCACTCCGCCTGCAGTACGGGTTTTGCCTGAAACGATATTTACCGATGAAGAAGGCGTCACCTGTTCCTTCTCAGACGCAAGTACACCGGCATTATCATTTCCTGCCACCGGTACTACTTTTTGTTCGGTTTTTTCTACCTTACGTCCGGCATCGGGATCTTCCAACGTTAAATGTTGTCCCGGAACCAGTTTGTACGGATAACTTAAATTATTAACCCTTACCAAGGCCGAAGGCGGCAGATTGTGAGCTTTCGCCACCGAAGTCAAAGTATCACCTTTTTGTACGATATAACTGTTAGTATCCTGCAAAACAGTACCTGATGACTGACCGTTACCGTTGATGTGAATTATCTGACCCACGTGAATATTGTACGGAGGTTCTATACCGTTTTCAGAAGCTAACGACTGGTAATTCTGCCCGTAACGAAATGCAATTGAAAACAAAGTATCGCCCTGCACCACCCGATAATCGGTACCGCCTGCGGGGGCGGCATTGCTGCCAAGCGGCTGCTCCTGAAATTTTTGAGGCGCGACATTGACCGTACGAGTAGTTACTTTGGAAGATGCAGATGCTCTTCTTTGGGACACACGTGAATGGGTACTGCCGCTTCTGGCATCTTCAACTACGATATTGTTAGCGTAATTATCCGTATTGTTTGAAATACAACCGTTGAACAATAAAGCAAACAATACGACGACCGGAAGATAACAGCTTTTCATCTCAGAAAATAATCTTATAAGCAACATAAACAACAATTATCAATACCATTGCCCATCCTACGACGTCTATATAGCGTCTGATGGTTTTTTCCATCTTTTCTCCGCCGAAGTAAATGACCCCGGCCTCAAGGAAGAAACGTAAACCGCGTCCTAAAAGCGATACCGGTACAAAGAAAAATACCGACAGCATTCCCGCAGAACCTGTCTGCATCACACTTTCTGCTGCCATGACACCGCAAGTTAAGGCAATGATCTTAAAAGGTATGGGCGTAAATGCACCGATGAAGATCATCAAAATTCCGTATTGCAATGCAAACCATCCGCGTACCGTGGCTACGGCCTGCTCCTGTCCTAACCAAACTATGAAATTCTTAACATAAGGATCGTAGAGAAAATAACCAAGATAATAACCGCATATTGCTCCCAAAACAGAAGATAAAACTGCAGCAAAAGCGTAGAACCACGCCCTGTGCGGGCGAGCAAGACACATGGGAGCTAACATTACATCAGGGGGAATGGGCCAAAAAATCGATTCAATGACGCTGTTGATGCATAAAAACCACACGGCCTGAGGATGTCCGGCCAATTTTATGCACAATTCGTACATACGTGAAAATACGCCCAAAAACCTCACCGCCATTTAATGCTCCGCAACAGTCAACGACTCTAAAAGACACACGGCCTCAACTGCTATTCCCTCGGCCCGGCCGGTAAACCCGAGCTTTTCCGTAGTGGTAGCCTTAATGCTTACGCAATCTAAGGCAACGTTCAAATCAGCAGCCACATTTTTACGCATTTGCTCCTCATAAGCAGCCATTTTAGGGGCCTGAGCAATGATCGTAGCATCCACATTAACCACGACATAGCCGTGAGAGCAACATTTTTCCACAACGTCACGCAACAGAATACGACTGTCGATATTCAAAAATTTAGGATCGTGATCAGGATAAAAATGACCTATATCTCCCAAAGCCAACGCTCCGAGCATGGCATCGGCTATGGCATGCAACACTACATCGCCGTCTGAATGGGCAAGCAGTCCGTTTTTATAAGGAACTTTGACGCCGCCTAAAATGCACGGTCCTTCTCCGCCGAAACGGTGCACGTCAAATCCGTGCCCTATTCTCATCATAATTCTCCTTTGTATTGCAACAATGCCTTTGCCATCAAAAGATCCTCGGGGGTAGTCAGCTTGAAATTGGGATCAAAGCTTGAAACCAGCACCGGAGTTTTTCCTAAAATCTCAAGAGCTGAAGCTTCGTCGGTAACCGTGAGCCCCTGTTGTTTGGCAAGATCCAGACTGCTTACCAACATTTCCCTTTCAAACATCTGCGGTGTCAAAGCCCGCCACAAATCATGACGAGGTACGGTAGAAATACTTGTATAAAGATCCTCTGAAACTTCTTTGGATTTTTTTACCGTATCTGCCACAGGGCATGCCAACAAGGCACCGTTCTTACTGGCGAAGGCCGCTTTTTTCAGGTTCTCAA
>CABQMD010000012.1 GCA_902465145.1 uncultured Succinatimonas sp.
GGCGGATCCCGCCGATTTTATAAATTCTTTAAATAAATCAATAAAATCCAAGTAATTCAAGCATTGAAAATCTTAAATAAACGAGAGCTATTGAATGCATTTTAAAAAATTGTTTAACTCACCTGTTACCAAATTTTTGTTACAAGACGGAGCCATAAATACTTTGAAACCTTCGTGTTTACTCAAAAAATCGTTAAAAGCATTGGTGCATGTTTCTTTACTGTCAAAACGCACGAAGCAGGAACTTCCAGATCCCGACATACATGCAACATTTCCGTAAGATGAAAGATCATCTAAAAGTTTTTGTACCAACGGGTAGCGTTTTACCACACAAGGCGTGAAACTGTTTTTAAAAGGGATCTTTAGCAGTTGTTCAAGCGTACGGATCGGACTGTCTCGTTTTAATTCAGGTGAGGCAAACAGCTCTTTTGTGTGAACTTTGCATCCTGGGTTTACCACCAGATACCAACGAATTGGCAACTTTACTTCCTGCAAAATCTCTCCGGTGCCCTGACCGAAGGTAGTAGTCCCTTTAATAAACAATGGTACGTCGGCACCAAGGCCAGTTCCCATGGAAATTAGCTTTTCTTCTGAAAGGTTAAGATCCCAAATTTTATTTAGGACTAGTAAAGTCGTAGCAGCATTGCCGGACCCCCCTCCAAGACCGCCTCCTTCAGGTAACCTCTTTGTGACGTTGATTTTTATTCCTTGTTTTACCGCATATTTTGTTTTTAGTAAAACAGCTGCTTTGTAAATAAGGTTTTGCTCTTTTGGAAAATCAAAAGGTCCTTTAACTTCAATTACATCGTTTTCAATTTGCTCAAACGTCATGGTATCGCCGTAGTTAAGTACGGTAAACAAAGTTTGCAATTTATGGTAACCGTTTGATGTTCTTCCGACGATATAGAGAAAATCGTTAACTTTGCACGGGCTTATACATGAAAATACTTTACTGGTTTTCATGATCGTTTCCTTTTAAAACAAAAGATGAAACGGAGGTCTTGATGGTGTAATCACCGTGATTAACCGTAACCGCTTTGGGGATCCTCAGACCGTCTGACTGCATAATTCCGGAATAACTGATTGAATAACCGTCCCATTGGGCTTTAACTATTCTGCCTTCATTATCAAATACACGTTTTCCCTGAGGGATCCCGAGCAGTATGGGTTTTAATTTGTCAACGGGAATTGCAAATCCGAAAGCCTGTTCAAACATTAAAGCAGCGTAGTCGTCACGGTAACTTTTATCTCCTATGTTCAGGGCAAGCGTGTTTTCAGTTACCGTAGCAGACGCCAGAGAATTTCCAAGCGGTGACTTTATAACAAGCAGGTAACCTCCGCTTAATCCCTCAAAATCATAAGCTGCACCGTCGCGTCTTCCTTGGGTAAAGATCCCAAGACGTCCGGAGTTTTTAAAAAAGGTAAGATTGTTTAATTTTGAATAATTATCTTGCCAAGATATGAATGCATGTTTTTCAATATATTGGTTGTTGGAACATCCAGAAAGATTGAGAAGAGCCCAAACCACCGCTGTAAAGAAAATTTTGTATCTGCATTTTCTAAGCATTTACGGGGACCTCTTTTATTTTGGTGTAAATGCGGATCAATTCCTGATGCATGGTGAACCCCTTTAAATCAAGATCGCTGCCGCGTAAAGCAAAGAAACGTGCCTTTCCATCAAGATGAGCTTTGACGGCGTCAAAAGTTTCATTACCGTAGAGTGAACTTAGAGCTTCCTCATAATCCTGCAATTCAAGATTTCCTTTAAGAGAGCATTCAAGAGCTTTTTCAAGACAACGGTAAAAACGAAATCTTGAGAGAGAGAGGCTGTCTTGGCAGTAACTTAAGGTCCATTGACACCAAATCAATGCATCGTTAAATTCTTTACCGGCAAGCGCTAATAAACATTTAAGTTCCCCAAAGCGTAAAGTCGACCAAGGACTGTCGGGATCTGCCAAGACGCCAAGTTGCTGACAGACCAAAGCTTCGTCTTCAGCTCCTGAGTCATCCAATTCGTGGAAATAGCTTTGATAGGTTTCGGTACTTTCGTTTGAGTCGGGAAGTGCCAGCAATGCTTGTTGAAAGTCTATAAAGGCATTGGTGTTGTTATAGACAAGATCATCAGTAGGGTAAACTTCGCTCATACCCGGTACGATGATGCGGTATACCGGAACGCCGAGTTCTTTGTACGGACGCAGATATATGTCGAAACCGAGTTTTGCAATGATGTAGCGCATGGCTTTGTACTGATCGTGGGTATTACCGTTAAAGTCCCACGCGGCAAAGCGAAAGTCAGGTCCGCGACGGAACATTTGCATGGGTAAAAGACCGGTAGAGTCTACAAAATGACTGACGAGATTGACAGGATCAGCCGTTTGTTCAAGTTCAAATACAGGTGCTTCGAAATTGTCGAGATCAGAGAAGGTTCGCCCCTGCAGGAGTTCAGTTAAGGTTCGATCAAGAGCCACTTCAAAAATAGGGTGGGCTCCGAACGAGGCACAACAGCTTCCGTTTCCCTGATTGAACAGCACCACGCACACTACAGGGAATCTTCCGCCTAAAGATGCATCGTAGACGGTTGCTTTGAACCCGTGTCCCTGCAATTTTGAGAGTGTATCCTCGCTTTTGGGGTAGCGTTTTATGATTTCAAGCGGAATTTTTGGTAATGACAACCCCTTCTTGATAATTTCTTTTTTAACGTAGCGTTCTATGATCTCTGAAAGTCCTTGCACTAAAGCTTCATAGTCTGAATTACCGGCACTCATGCCGTTGGAAGCGTAAAGATTGTCAAGAAGATTTACCGGAAAATAGACTACTTCTCCATTTCTTGCATTGGTAAAAGGAATTGAGCAGATTCCGCGGCTTGAGGAGGATGACTGAATATCGACAAGTGAGCCTAAATCAATTTCTAGATCTTTGGTATAAAAACGTCGTAACGAGGCGTTTAAGATCTCTGACGGCAATCCATGACTTTCATCATTGTCTTCGTGGATTTCTGTCCATTTTTCATCTTTAAAATGTACGAAAGATGATTCTGCGTTACGCTGACCTAAGAAATAGTCTGAAAATGACATATGGGTCGAGAGTCGTTCATAAAGCTCCCCGTAAGCAGATGCCAGTGCTGCAAGCTTGCTTGAGCCCTTTCCGTTTGAATAAATCACTGGGCAATCTGGAAATTCAAGATGTACGGAAAAAACGTTTGGCAATGGGTTTAGCCAACCGCTTTCGTTTACCTTAAGATTTAAACGCTCAAGTCCTTGGCGGAAACGTTGAATACTTTGTTCAAGCGGGGCATCTTTGCCTATAAGGTTGGTCATGCTGAAACCTTTGATCGTAAAAATTGCGGATTTGTAGAGGAAATATGTTCCCTAATCGCGCTTTATGAAAATTTATCCAAAAGGAGTTGTAGAAACAATGTGTTGAATTTGCAAATATAAGTTCTCTTTCACTTGGGTATATTTTATATGTTCAATATTATTGCCCGATAATGAACATTTGAGCATTACCGTGAAAAAAGCAAAATATGATTTTGCCAGGCAAGGATAGCTTATAGTTTGCCAACGATTGTAAGGTAATTTCCCTGTTTTAGCATCGTTAACGAAAAAATGTTTGTGCTTGAAAGCATTTTGTTTGCAGTTTTTAGGAGCGGGTTTGAAATCGTTGCGATCCTGCATTTTTGCAAAAGTCTGACATCAAAAAGCGGCTTTAACATATCTAATTAGGAGTTTTAATGTCTGAAGAAAATAACAACATTGCCGACGATCAGAACTCAGAAAGCAAGGGAAAAGAAGGTCAAGGATATGTTTTGGGATGCCGTTTGCATGTCAGGCAAAACAGCGCCTATGACAAATTGCCTGAGTCTATTCAGGAAAAAAGACAAAGACTTGAAAAGGAATTGTCAGGAGAAAAAAGTGAGGAAGAATGCGTAAGCAGGTTTGCCACGAGAGTTCGAAAAATCAGGGAAAAAAATAGTATGAAGAAAAAAGATACTTTTCTCAATAAAGCCAATATCAGAGCCTGCGTTATATGTGTTCTGTTGTTTGTGTTTTATATAGGTTATAACGAGTTTTTCGGACCTGATGAGATGACTGTTGCATTTGATGATCTTAAAACGCGCCTTCCTATGAAGATAGACTCGCATACCGTTCTTGAGAAAGCATATGAAAATGATGACGGAATGTTTCTTGAGATAAAAAAGAGCGGAGATGAGTTCGTCAAAGGTAGTGACGAGGAGATAGGACAACGTTTAGATGAGTATTTAAAGCGTGCGCCCGCTTTGTGCAAAAATGAATTATTTGGGAAGTACGTAAGATCCGGGAAAGTGCTTCATGTATCATTGAGCGCAAACGAAGGGCGTCTTAAGCGTAACACAGCTGTGGACTCTTGCCCAGCCACGTCATCAGCTAGGTAACCGCCAGCAGTAAACGACGTCGGCAACATCGTCTTATCCTTTCAGATGATGTTTTCCAAGAATAACAAAACTTAAGATTAACCGAGGATGAAAATGCAGAAATTAGGTTTAGTCGGTTGGCGCGGTATGGTCGGTTCCGTATTGATGGAACGCATGCGCTCTGAGAAAGATTTTGATTTGGTGGAGCCGGTATTCTTCTCCACATCTCAGGCAGGAATGAAGGCTCCAGTCGTCGACGGTAAAGACACTGGATCCTTGCAGGATGGGTACGATCTGGAAGCACTGAAAGCCATGGATATTATAATCTCCACTCAGGGCGGAGATTATACTTCCAAGATCTACAAGGCTTTGCGTCAAACGGGATGGAATGGGTATTGGATTGATGCTGCGTCTACTTTGCGTATGGAGGATGAAGCAAAAATCATCCTTGATCCCGTCAATCACGACGTGCTCGACAGAGCTTTAAATGACGGTTGCCGTACTTTCGTAGGTGGTAATTGCACGGTTTCATTGCTTTTAATTGCGCTGGCTGGTCTTATCAAAACCGGCAACGTTAAGTGGATCTCTACCCAGACTTATCAGGCGGCATCGGGAGCGGGTGCCAAAAACATGCGTGAATTGCTCTTGCAGATGGGGGCTCTTTACAATGAAACTGCAGCAGAGCTTGCCGATCCTGCTTCTTCTATTTTGGATATTGAACGTAAGGTTCGTGCCAAGATGAATGCAGCTGATTTCCCTACGGCCAATTTCGGTGCAGCACTGGCAGGATCAGTACTACCGTGGATTGACAAGGAACTTCCAAACGGTCAAAGCAGAGAAGAGTGGAAGAGTCAGGCCGAGGCCAATAAGATTTTAGGATATGAACCCGGTACTTTGCCTATTGACGGAAATTGCGTGCGTATCAGCTCCATGCGTTGTCACAGTCAGGCAGTGACGATTAAATTGCACAAGGAAATGTCGCTTGATGCAATCGAGGATGCCATTAAGAGTGACAACAGTTGGGTGCGTGTGATCCCCAATCATAAGGAAGTTACCTTAAAAGAACTGACACCTGCGGTTGTTTCTGGAAGTCTTAACGTTCCTGTAGGGCGTATCCGCAATATGACTCTTGGTAAGAAGTTTATATCAGCTTTTACCGTAGGCGATCAGTTGCTTTGGGGCGCAGCAGAGCCTCTGCGTTGTATGTTGCGTCAGATCTTAGGTTAAGCTGAGACTTAAGTTTCATTTTTCAAAACAAGCTCTGAAGGCAGATCCTTCAGGGCTTTTTTTACGGCTGAACCGATTTCTCGTATGTGATAGCAATGTTCAAATAATTGGGAGGAAACCGGCTCTGCAAGCCATGAAGGTATTTTAAAAAAAGGCGAATCGCGTTTGAATTTCCACGGAGCAATCGCATAAGCCCTTAATGAAACCGTACGTAACGCATTTGCCGTGTCGTTATTCATCTTTACGGTGTAGAGAAATTCGCAGTCATTATGTATACCGTCTGCAAGACGGCATGATCCTGAAGACAGCAGTAAAAATTCATTGGCGATTTGTTCTGCTGAAGGAGCTGTGTGAGTTTTCTGGTAGTGCTCAATCATGGAATAAAGCGTCATGCCCACACCGGTAACCCGATCGTATTGCGGAGAATAGGTGGCTATGGCACCGTCATAGGTGCTGTACAGCATCAAAGGTATATGCCCATCTTCGTGAAAAATGACAGTGGCACTGATACTCATACCAAAAATTCTCCGATCTTAAGGTTCACCGTTTAAGAGCAACTAAAGGCTAAAACAGCATTGCGCATGGAAATTTTAATTCACACTGCAGGTAATTTTCTAAGAAAGACTGTTTTTTCACTGAAAATTAAAGATCTCTTAATTTGATCCGTTGATACTAATGCGGAGGATAAGTTAATGTTGGGTGAAAAATTGCGCGAAAGCGTACTCGTTGACGAGTTGCAGTTGGGAAACAGACTTAATGATTCGGTTTCAAGCGGCGATCGCGCTGATTTTCAACTCCTGCTTTCCATGCTTTCTTCCGATGTGTGCGATGCTCCGCAATTTAATCGCAGGATCCTAAAGAACGATCCTGAAAATCTTAGAGACAAGTTTGCATTAGGAGACGTTCAGCGTTTTTATGCTGATAAACAGGATTTCTCAAAAGGCATGGTTCAGTCCAGACTTTTGCACGACGAAGGCATGTGTGCGGTGTTTTTTAATGATTGTTTAAACCGTGGCAGTCTTTGTGAGTATGAAAGAAAACTGTCTCCTGAAGTTTATGCGGAACTGTCTGCGCTTGAACGTCGGAAGTTCGCCGTTTTAAATGAAGAAAGCGAGTCTTTGCCGTCTTCTGAACATGAAGAACATCAGGATGGTTTTGAAATCTTACAAGAGGCAGAATTTTTGCGTCCCGCCCCCGTTCAAGCAAATTAAAGCAAAGCTTGCTTTATGCGTAGCAGTCCTTGTTTTAACAAGTCTCTTGGGCAGGCAACGTTAAGACGCATAAAGCCTTCGCCTTCACTGCCGTACTCAGTTCCGAGACTCAACATAACCTTTGATTTGAGAAAATCCTTATATAACTGCTTGCTGTTCTTAGCATAAGCACTGAAATCTATCCACATAAGATATGTAGCTTCAGGCTTAAGACATACAGCCTTTGGCAATTCTCTTTTTAGAAAATCACACACCAAATCTATGTTTTCTCTTAAGTAGACGTTTAAGTTTAAAAGCCAGGGCGCTCCGCTTTCATAGGCACTTTGCATCGCCGTAGCACCCATGATGTTGAGATCACATACTTCATTGATGTTTACGCGTCTGTCGATGCGACGTCGTATATGCGGATCTTTTACGATAATGTAGGCACATTGCAATCCCGCAAGATTAAAGGCTTTTGAAGCTGAATTAAAGGTTACGGTACGCTCTGCCAATTGAGGACTTAAAGTAGCGAATGAAGTGAATTCTGATCCTTCGGGGCGCAGATCTGAATGGATTTCATCCGAAAGTACGGTGATGTCGTATTTTGTGCAAAGATCTCCTATGCGCTTAAGCTCCTGTGCAGTCCAAATTCTTCCGGTAGGATTGTGAGGATTACACAAAAGAAGCACACGGGCTCTTTCATGAGATAATTTTTCCTCGAGATCTTCAAAGTTGATCTCGTAATGATCTTTTCCTCGGATCAGAGGATTTTTAGCAAGTTCAAGTCCGCTGTTACGTATGCACGAGTAGAAGCAATTGTAGGCAGGGGTTTGCATGATCACTTGCTCTCCGCCCTGGCACAAGGCCTGTAAAGCTGCAGACACTGCAGGAATAATGGCCGGTACGGGAATTATCTCTTCTTTTTTAACCTCAAGACCGTTGCGCTCTTTCTGCCAGTTTATGATGGACCGGTACCATGGATCCGGCAGCAGTTCATAACCGAATACTCCGTGTTTTACTCTTTTTTCTAGTGCCTGCAGGATTGAAGGTGCGGTTGTAAAATCCATATCTGCAACCCATAAAGGTATCACTTCGTCATCTTTGGCAAGATCCCATTTTAAAGAGGCGGTGTTACGACGCTTGGGGGCAACGGAGAAATCAAAAGAGTTGTCCATATTTTTACCTTAATTTCAGCAGGAGGTATCGATTATGCAGTCACCAGGGGCTTTGAGATTGTCATCAATGATAATTTGACCGTAGCCTTGTGCGGTAATGTGTCCTGTAAGCGGATTTTTTACCGAGTGTACTCTGCTTTTTATGGTTGCCTGTACGGAGCTGTATTCAAAAGCCAAATCGGCATCGTCAGTAAAAATGCAGTTCTCCAAGATCAGGTTATCTGCATAACAAAGAGGTTGAGTGCCTGAAATAGTGCAGTTTATCAGTTTTAGATTTTTAGAATGCCAACCTAAGTATTCACCGTTACAGACGCTGTTACGTACCGTAACGTTTTCCGATTCCCAAAACGCGTCTTTACAGTTTAAAACGCTGTCTTCTATTTCGACGTTTTTAGTTTTTTGAAAGGTGTAATTGCCGTTTAGCGTGAAATTTTTAAGTTTTATTTCACTGCAGCCTAAAAACATGTAATCGGCTTCCGAAGCTTCACAGTCAAAAGCCTCGATCCCGTGGCAGTACCACAAAGTCTCTCCGGCGTGAGGAATTCGTACGCGTTTTAAAGAAAGCGCATTCATCTCGCGGAACATTTTGGGAGCCAGGATCAGCGTGTCTTCCATTAACAGATGATCAGAGTACCAAAGTGCGGCCCTGGCACCTTCACGAAACAGGCAATCGCGTACGGTGAAACAGTGGGTGTGCCAAAAAGGGTATTTGCCGTTAAACTCGCAATTGACCGCTTCGATATCGGTTGTTTCTTTTAAGGCAGATTCCCCGGGAAGTATGGTTACATGGTCAAGTTTTAGGTGTTTTGAGCCGAAGAGAGGGCGCTCTCCTGCAAATTTTTTTTGAAAAATAGTCTGCATAACCATCACAATAAAATAACTAAAAGTAATACTATTGGTGATTATATACCAAAATGTAATTTAATAATCAGGTTTAACGTCTGGCATGCAATTCACGATTTAATGCCGATGCCTTATCACCTTTCTTTAAAATAGCCATCACGGCACCTGTTCCTCCTTTCCATTCGGGAGCGGAATGAAAGGCCAGAATTTCGGGGATTTGCTTGAGCCAGTGAGCGGTAAAACTCTTAATAAGAGCTTTTTGTTTCTGCATCTGCCCCTTGCCGTGAATTATCAGTATGCAGCGGTATTCGCGTTCTTTGGCGTAGGCAATAAAACGCATCACTTTTTCATAGGCCTGCTCGACCGTGAGCCCGTGGAGATCTATGAAGTCGGCTTCACTGTATTCTCCGTTGCGCAGTTTTTTGACAATGTAGGGCTGAACTCCTGGACGTCGATATTCCAAAATATCCTGAGGTGAAACCATCTGTACAAAAGAAGAGGATGCAGTTTCCGTAAGTTTTTCCGGAAGTGTAACCGCTGAATGCTGTCTTGCTTTGGCTAAAGCCGGGTCAAGCAAAACACTGCTGGTTTCAATTTTATCCTGATGCATACGCTTGACCGGACCTGCAGCTTTGGCAAAGTCCGGTTGGTCTTCTTGGTCTGCTTCGTTGAGCAGTCGTGCAAAATCAATGTCTTCCATGAGAAAATTTTAACATGACCTCAAAGTTTGAAGTAACGGATCAATTTTTCACTTAATAGAAGCAATCCTTTATTTTCTTTACAGCGTGAAGCAGAATTAAAATGAAATCATGTGCGAGCCGCAGAGGAGCTGAAGAATGACAAAACTTTTAAATAACCCCTACGGAGAATGTTTTTTTTCTGAGATCCGCCATGATGGCAGTGCTTATGTCGACAAGACTGGTTTTATAGAGAAACTTGAGCGTTGCGGAGGAAAATACCCTTTCATAGTTCGCCCGAGACGTTTTGGAAAATCTTTGTTTACCCAAACATTGGCTGTTTATTATGATGTAAGCAGTGTCAGAGATTTTGATAAGAATTTTAAAGGCACCTATATATATGAACATAAAACGCTGCTAGCAGGCTCATTTTATGTATTGTCTTTGGATTTTTCCGGGATTGCATCAGGAGATCCGGTAAAAAATTTTGTTGAAAGGCTGCGCGCAGCCGTCAGAATTTTTTTAGGCAAATATCCTGTTAAAAATGCAGAATTCGTATTAACCAAAGCTTACGATGCTCCGGCAGTATTGTTTAGTGATTTCATAAGTGCCGTATACACGGAACTTGGTAAAAAACTTTATGTGATCATCGACGAGTATGATCAGTTTATCAACGGCTTTTTTTCATGTGATCAGGATCGTTTTAAAGAGATCGTAAGAGCTGAAGGTTTCATAAGAGATTTTTACAGCAGTTTAAAGGAAGCTACTAAAACTGCGGTATCACGAGTGTTCATTACCGGTGCTACGTCCGTTTCAGTTGACTCTGTGACTTCCGGGTTTGATATTGCCAAAAATCTCTCTTTTGAACCTGAATTTGCCTCGATGTTCGGGTTTACCGAAGACGAACTTGCAAATTTGATCCCGCAACTTGTTGATTTGAAGAAATACGGTCATTCTCTTTCTGAGGTGATGTCACGTATGAATGAATTGTATAACGGTTACCGTTTTTGCAAAGAGAGCAGCGATACCGTTTTCAACTCATCCATGTGTCTTTATTATCTTAATAACATACATCTGCGCGGACAAGAGCCAGCAAATGTATTGGGCCCTGCTTTGTTTTCGGATCTTCCCAAGATAGACGGTATTTTTAGCCATGGGCAAAAAGAGCTTGTTCTGCAGATAGTCAATGACGCGGTAATGGTCAGGCCTATTGCATTTGGGGAGATTGCGGAAGCTATCAACCTTAACAATTTCAATAAATTCAATCGAAAAGACCTGCTTTCATCCTTGATGTATATGGGGTTTTTAACCTATGCAGAAGACGGTCGTTCTCTTAAGGTTCCGAATCAGTTTGTATCCAGACTGTTTTTTGAATACAACTTAAGATATTTGTGCTGATTTGAAAACTACACGCCTGAAAAAAGTGATGTAGAGCTGATGACAGTTGAAGCTTTAAAGAATGGCGATCCCAAACCTTTTGTTGAAAATGCCACCGCTAAATTAAATGACTCTGCAGGCATCCATTCAGCAGCGCATTTAAGTGAGAGCTGTTTTCAGGTAAATTTAAATGCCTTTGCATATTTTTGTCCCTATTTTGAAGCGAGAACTGAGGTTGAGATCTCAGGTTCTGAAAAGGGATATGCTGATTTGGTCTTTTACCCGAAAAACGGCGTAGAGTGCTCTTACGTTTTCGAACTTAAATATTTGTCTCAAAACAAATGTAATGAGGAAAGCGTTTTAAATGCGCTCAAAGTTGCCAAAGAACAGCTTTCTCGTTACCAAAGAGGGGATAATATAAGC
>CABQMD010000013.1 GCA_902465145.1 uncultured Succinatimonas sp.
GTTCAGTATAGCCAAGCAAAGTACCGTAAGCCTGATCCATACTGAGATCGGTTAAATTATTGGCACCTGAAAACAATCCCAAGTTCTGAAATCTGCAGATCCCCGTTACAAAAAGAAAACGCAGTTTCCCGCTTTGACGCTTGATCATGTCATAAAACGCCCTCAGTACCCGACTTACCTCATCAAAAAGCTTTGCATCGTTTAAGCAATCATTTAAGGGAGCGTCGTATTCATCGATAAGCAACACCGGATAATCATCAGACTGGGCCAGCAACAACTCAAAGAGATCAAGCTTGCCGAAGCTCCCCAGACTTTGATCCGGTTCCGGGTATTTAAGTCCTGATAACAACACCGACTTGCTAAGCATGTCTTCAAATTTAAAGTTGAATTCTTCAACATCTTTAAAGGTTCTGCAGGCAGTAAAATCAAGTCTTATCACAGGGTAAGTTGCAGGATCTGTCCAAAGTTTTTCAACAGCCAAGCCTTTAAAACGTTTCAAACCTTCTTTAAACAGCGATTCAAGGGTACTTACCAACAAAGTTTTACCAAAACGTCTGGGTCTTGTAAGTATGTAATACCCGGGAACCGTCGCAAGATCGGCAAAACAGTCGGTTTTATCCACATAGATCTTGTGCCAATCGCGGATCTCTGCAAAGCTGCAACTGCCCAAAGGCAGATATCTGCTGTCAAGACTAATATTCTCTGCCATAGTCAAAATATCTCACTGGCGCAAAACAACGTTCCTTTCTTGAAAACAAAATTTCCCACCGTAAAGTTGTACCATCGAAGATACAGTTTCTTCATTCGGATAGTTCACCAAAAAGACTCTGTCACTTAGCTTTTCTTTTATGGTGAGATAACCTGTTAGGATGAGCAAAGCAACATCGTTAAGTTCAGAGAGGCTGCGGCATGAAGCCAACTCATTTTTCGACACTATTTGATCCTTGCCGTAATCAGACGGATCTTTGAGGCTGTGAGATTTCAGGTAATTTAACAATACCGTTGCATTGCCTGCGGTTTCGTACCAAAAGTTCTCAAACTTCGGGGTGGCTTTGGCAAGAAAAGACAATACCGACCAGGGATTAAACACATGGGTGGCTCCGTCTTCATCAAAACAAAAACCGTCATAATGCCTTTTCATCTGCAAAAGACATTCATCAAAGCTCAAACCTAAAAATTCTGCATTTCTCTCTACGTAAGGGCTGAAATATTGCCTGATCTCTTTTTCAGTATAACCAAGCAAGGTACCGTAAGCCTGATCCATGCTGAGATCGGTTAAATTGTTGGCCCCTGAAAACAATCCCAAATTCTGAAATCTGCAGATCCCAGTTATAAAAAGAAAACGAAATTTTGGATTAAATTTTTTCAATCTGTCATAAAACTCAGATAGCAATGATGCTACTTTATCAAAGAGTTTTTGATCATCCATACACGCAGTAAGCGGCGCATCATACTCGTCGATGAGGATCACCAGACTGTTTAAATCCAGACAGTCAAACATGTCGTTATACTGATCGATGACATTTTTTATTCTTTTACCGTCAATTTCGACCAACGTCTTCCCTAAATTTTTTGCCCCCTGACATAACATGCTTGCAAATTTTGCTGAAAATTCGGCAAAAGAATTAAAGGAGCGACAATCTGAAAAATCAAGATGCAATACGGGATAACACCGAGTCTCTTTCCATTCTTGCTCGATTGTCAGCCCTTTAAAGTATTCAAGACCGTGCCTGAACAATGATTCAAAGGTATTGACCAGCAAAGTTTTTCCAAAGCGGCGGGGTCTGGTAAGAAAAAAAGCACCGTTGCATGAAGCAATGGCATTTATCATCTCGGTTTTATCAACATAGATCTGATCGGACTTGCGCAAAGATTCAAAACCGCTTCTGCCCTTTGGTAACAAAGAAGAAGACGAAATTTTATTCAAACGCTCCATTTTCACCGCCTGCATATGAAAAAAGCAATCAGAGCCTTCAAGCCCGCATGGTTACAGCATAACAAAAAAAACGTCCCTGTTTTTTTAACGGGGACGTTAAGGATGACTAAATTACAATTATTCCCATTCTATGGTTGCAGGAGGTTTTCCTGAAATATCGTAAACTACGCGGGATATGCCGTTAATCTCATTGATAATGCGATTGGAAACTCTGCCTAAGAGTTCATACGGCAACTGAGCCCAACGGGCGGTCATAAAGTCAACGGTCACCACTGCACGCAAAGAAACCACATAATCATAAGAACGTTGATCTCCCATGACCCCTACGGCCTTCACCGGAAGAAATACAGTGAAAGCCTGCGAGACTTTTTCATACCAGCCGTCACGACGCAATTCCTCCATAAAGATGGCATCGGCACGACGCAGCAGCTCAAGATAATCTTTTTTCACCTCGCCTAATACGCGCACTCCGAGCCCCGGTCCCGGGAAAGGATGACGCATTACCATTTCCTCGGGCAAACCAAGTTCCATACCGATGCGACGAACCTCGTCTTTAAACAGTTCGCGCAAAGGCTCAACGAGCTTGAATTTAATCCTCCGACATTGTGATGAGACTTGATCACATGAGCCTTACCGGTCTTGGCTGCAGCCGATTCGATGACATCAGGATAAATAGTGCCCTGAGCTAAGAAATCCACTCCTTTTAACTTGCGTGCTTCATCGGCAAATACATCGATAAAAGTCTTGCCTATGGCTTTACGTTTGGCCTCAGGATCACTTATTCCCTTCAATGCATCGAGGAAGCGATCTTCGGCATCGGCATAAACGAAGTTAAGATCCATGCCGGCAAACATGGCCTCTACTTGTTTACCCTCATTAAGACGCAGCAAACCGTTATCAACGAACACGCAGGTAAGCTGTCTGCCTATGGCTTTTTGCAACAGCAATGCGGTAACCGAAGAGTCAACGCCGCCTGACAAGCCCAACAAAACCTTATGATCGCCGACTTCTTCACGAATACGCTTGACAGCATCTTCGATAATGGCTTTCGGAGACCACAATCCGTGCAATTTGCAAATATCCAGAGCAAAACGTCTTAAAAATTCTCCGCCCTGCTTGGTATGAGTCACCTCAGGATGGAACTGCATACCGTAAAAATTACGTTTGGCATCATAAATAATGGCATAGGGGCAGGTATCCGTAGCACCTACGGTCACAAACCCTTCAGGGATCTTGGTAACCTTATCGCCGTGGCTCATCCACACATCAAGGCTCTTCTCACCTTCATGATCGCTTAAACCGTCAAAAAGCGGGCAGGATACCAAAAGTTTCACCGTGGCATGACCGTATTCACGTTTATCGGATCCCTGAACTTTTCCGCCCAGCTGCACCGCCATGGTCTGCAAACCGTAACAAATGCCGAGCACTGGAAGCCCTGAGTCAAATACCCACTGCGGTGCACGGGGAGAACCTTCTTTAGTTGTGGATTCAGGACCGCCGGAAAGAATGATCCCCTGAGGATTAAAAGACTTTAATTTTTCTACATCAGCGTCAAAAGGCCAGATCTCACAGTAAACGCCGATCTCACGGATACGACGGGCGATCAACTGGGTAACCTGTGATCCGAAATCAAGGATCAGCAGTTTTTCGTCATGGATATTCGATGAAGGCATTTATTCAACTCCTGAAAAGTGCCCGATCCGTCAGATAACGGATCAAAAATTCATAGGAAGAGAAACTTAAAAGGCACCGTGCGGTGCCCTTTAATAATCAATGAGTCTGATAGTTCGGGGCTTCCTTGGTGATGGTCACGTCATGAACGTGTGACTCATGGAAACCTGCGTTGGTAATACGCACGAACTGAGCTTTAGTACGCAATTCATCGATGGTAGCGCAACCGGTAAGCCCCATTGCAGAGCGCAGACCGCCCATCTCCTGATGGATGATATCGCGCAAAGCACCTTTATAAGCAACACGACCTTCGATACCTTCAGGTACCAATTTATCAGCGGCATTGTCAGACTGGAAGTAACGATCGGCAGAGCCGTGAGACATGGCAGCCAAAGATCCCATACCGCGATAGGACTTAAAGGCACGTCCTTGGTAAATTTCAATTTCGCCCGGGGCTTCTTCAGTACCTGCAAACATCGAACCTACCATTACGCAGTTGGCACCTGCTGCCAAAGCTTTGGCTATGTCACCTGAATAGCGTATACCGCCGTCGGCGATCACGGTTACATCGGATCCTTTCATGGCCTCAACTGCATTGGCAACGGCAGTCATCTGAGGAACACCGCAACCGGTGACAATACGGGTGGTACAGATGGAACCGGGGCCTATACCTACCTTTACCGCATTTACTCCTGCTTCGGCCAGGGCAACGGCGCCTGCAGCGGTAGCCACATTACCTCCGATGATGGGAAGATCAGGATAAGTCTTGCGAGCCCACTTAATTCTGTCAAGCACACCCTGAGAGTGACCGTGAGAAGAGTCGATGAGCAGTACGTCAACGCCTGCTTCAACCAATGCCTGAGCACGCTCCTCGTTATTGCCGGGACCTGCGCCTATGGCTGCGCCAACGCGTAAACGCCCCAAGGCATCGCGGCAGGCATTAGGCTTGTTGGATGACTTTTGGAAGTCCTTGACGGTAATAAGTCCTTTAAGACGGAAAGCATCATCCACCACCAGAACTTTCTCGATGCGATGCTGTTGCATCAAAGCTTGCACGTGTTCGCGAGAAGAATTTTCTCTTACGGTGATCAGGCGATCTTTAGGAGTCATGCAAGCTGAAACTTTGGTCTTGCCGTCAACTACGAAACGAACATCGCGACCGGTGATGATACCCAAGAGATTATCTTTTTCGTCAATTACCGGAAAACCTGCAAAACCGTATTTAGCAGCCATAGCACGCACATCATTGATTGAAGCATCGGGGTGCACGGTTACGGGACGAGTAACCATACCGCTTTCGTAACGTTTGACACGCTGCACTTCTTCAGCCTGACGTTCAATTGACATATTCTTATGAATGAAGCCTATGCCACCTTCCTGAGCCAAAGCAATAGCGAGATTTGACTCGGTAACGGTATCCATAGCCGATGAGATCATCGGAATGTTCATGGTGATATTGGAGGTCAGCCTGGTGCGCAAATCCGCAGTATTGGGCAGGACGGTTGAGTGTGCAGGAACAAGCAGAAGATCATCGAAAGTAAGAGCTTCTTCAACAATACGCAACATATAGTCTCCGAATAAGCGAGGGGGTGAAATTTAATCGGACATTTTAACACTTTCGCCTACTTTTGCGTTGAAGATTGAGAAATTCTGTTGTGACTTACCTTAATTCATCTCCGCTTTATCTTTCTTTTTAAGGATCATTGCAACATTTTTTACGTAATCAGATCGGGAAGTGATGTTCTTCCCGATCTGGTACATGTTACAAAAATATACTCTACTTGGAATTTCCTTTTTTCTTGCCCTGCGTTTCCTTCTTACGCTTGATAAATACGGTAGCCAAAGGCGGCAAGTCGAGCACTATCGAATGATACTGAGACTGCCAGGAAATATTTGAAGCCTCAATTACATCAGTGCCGGTACCGTATCCTGATCCCCAGTACTCTTTGTCATCGGTATTTAACACCACCTGATAAGTTCCCGGTTTGGGAACTCCCAAACGGTATGCTATATAAGGCACAGGTGTCATATTGGAAACAGCAATTATTTCATCATCGCCGTCAGTTCTTAACATTGCGAAAATACTGTGTTCAGCATCGTTGACATCAAGCCAGACAAAAGCTTTAGGATCGTAATCATTGCGCCACAGGCAAGGATCGCCTGTGTAAAGCTTATTTAGATCGCGCACGAGCTTTTGAATACCCTGATGCTTCTCATAACGCAGGAGCCACCAGTCAAGTTGCGCATCGACGTTCCACTCGGATCCCTGACCGAATTCAGATCCCATAAACTGCAGTTTCTTCCCAGGATGTGCGTACTGGAATCCTAAATATGCCCTGAGATTTGCTGCCTGCTGCCATTCGTCTCCCGGCATCTTATACAACAAAGAATGCTTGCCGTGGGTAACTTCATCATGAGAAATCGACAGGATGAAATTCTCGTTATATGCGTAGATCATCGAGAATGACATCTCGCCGTGATGATATTTTCTAAAGAAAGGATCGGTGCTCATGTAATCAAGGGAGTCATGCATCCATCCCATATTCCATTTAAAACCGAATCCCAAGCCGCCGGTATAAGTAGGACGGGAGACACCGGTAAAAGCAGTAGATTCCTCGGCAATGGTCATAGCCTGTGGATAGTTACGATAAACTTCTTCGTTAAACCATTTTAAGAAACTTACCGCCTCATAATTGATGTTGCCGCCGTCGACATTAGGTACCCATTCCCCTGCTTTTCTTGAATAATCCCAATAAAGCATCGACGCTACGGCATCTACACGCAAACCGTCAATATGGTAGTAATCAAGCCAAATCAAGGCTGAAGCTATCAAAAAGCGTCTTACCGTATCACGACCGAAATCATAGATGAGGGAGTTCCAATCAGGATGCCATCCTCGGCGGGGATCTTCATACTCATAAACACAGGTCCCGTCAAAACGGGCAAGACCGAAGGCGTCAGTCGGAAAATGCGCAGGAACCCAGTCTAAGATCACTCCGATGCCGTTTTGGTGCATGGTATCGACGAAATATTTAAAATCATCAGGAGTACCGTAACGACTGGTAGGAGCAAAAAGACCGGTAGGTTGATAGCCCCAAGAGCCGTTGAAAGGATGTTCCATTACCGGCATAAGTTCCACATGGGTATATCCCATGTCCTTTACATATTTCGTAAGTTCCTTTGCCATTTCATGATAAGTTAAAGGCTTACCTTCATCATCGTGTTTCCACGAACCAAAATGTAATTCATAAATGGTAATAGGTCGTTTTAACTTGTCGTTTAACTGTGATTTAACCCATGCATCATCATTCCACTTGTAGGTAGTCTGATCAGTCACAATGGATGCAAACGATGGATACTGCTCATGGAAGAATCCAACAGGATCTGCTTTATGCGGCAATCGGTTACCATTTAAATCCTTAATCTCAAACTTATAACGCTCTCCTGCCTTAAGTCCTGGAACAAACAGCACCCAGTTGCCAAGAAGGGATCTGGCCATGGGATGACGACGTCCGTCCCAGAAATTAAAATCACCTATTACCGACACGCAGGTAGCTGAGGGGGCATATACTACAAATTTAACCCCCTTAACTTTGACTCCGTCTTCTTCAACTTCAATAAGTTGTGCGCCCATAGTCTTATAAATATTGGCAGGCTTTTCATTCATGGTGGAAAGCCCGAAGAAAGCTTCATCACGGAACTGATATGGATCAATAACCTCTACTTCAGAATCCTGATAAGAAACATTAAATTTATAATGAAAAGGCTTTTTAACCTCAGGAAGATCTTTTTCAAAAAGCCCGTTGTCTCCCCGCGGTTCCAAAGAATATAGTTTTTTTCCGTCTTTTAAATTCAGTACATCAACGGCCTTGGCTCCCGGCAGATAGGCACGCATGAGGAAACTGCCGTCTTCACGAGGTTGCAGTCCCAAGATCTCAAAAGGTTTGCCAATTCTAGCTGCGTTTAAATCATCAATCAGCATGATGTATTCTCCTTATATTGTTTGGTACTGCGCCTAAGCTCGGCGGGCGTCATTCATAGCCTTGGTGATCCCTTTTACTTTGGGATCGTCGAAAATATCGTTAAGATCGCGTGTTAATTTACGTCTCCAGTTAGGATACTCACGCATCGTGCCCGGAACATTGACGGGTTTCTCAACTCCGATCCAATCTTCAAGTTGTGACGAACACAAAAGACAGGCCGTAGTGCAAAAATGCCTTTGCATACTCAAAGCAAGTTCCTGACTAAACGGGGTATACGCGGCCTTGCCAGTAATACTTTTATCCAAAGTACCGAAGTAACGCATGCTATCGAACATGCGCTCTTTGGCCAAAGCTCTGTCTGCCATGAGTTGCTCTTTTTCATTCTCAGAATAAATTCCCATTTTTTTCCCGTCTGTCAAATCACGGCATTCCCACCATCCCTTAAGAGTAGGCATATCATGGGTTGTTAGAGTAGCTAATGCATACTCAGGATAATCAGAGGGAGCGATAAAACCGCCGTCTCCGGCGCGTTCGTATAAGAAAATTTTATAAGAAAAAGCTCCGCATTCTTTTAAAGCGTCGCGCAATTCCTGCGGGATGGTTCCGAGATCTTCGGCGATGATGAGACAGTGATTGCGCACGGATTCAAGCGCAACAATTCCCAAAAGATCATGCATATTTGAAGCAACGTATGCTCCGTCGGAAGCTTTTTGTCCGTCACGTACCCACCAAAGCCTGTTCAAACCTGCGGCATGATCGATGCGCAAAGCTCCGCATGAACGCATGTTGGAGCGATAAAGCCTGATCATAGGTTCATATGCACATTCTTTAAGCTTTACAGGATCCATGGGAACTAGTCCCCAAACCTGACCCTGAGGTCCCAAAGGATCTGGAGGAGCTCCTACCGACGCTTTTACCCTGTACACTCTGTGATGATCACTCCACACATCGCATGATCCTGCAGAAACTCCTACGGCCAAATCGCGGTATATTCCCAAGCTCATACCGCTTTTATCAGCCTGAGCATACGCTTCTTCCAACTGCTCATTTGCCAAAAATTGCAAATAACAGTAAAAACGTACCTTGCTGCTGTGTTCGTTGCGCCAGACTTCCACAAAAGGAGAGTCGGCATGTTGCAACTCACGAGGAAAAGCCTGCCATCCTGAGGCATCAAGTCCTTTAGAAAACAATTCCTCCTGAATAGCGCCGTAGGTGGCCATATCCAAAAGTTCGGCACCGCCTTGTTCCATAAAACTTAAGAATTTGCGACCGCGAATTGAGCGGCGATCATCTACATGCATATACCTGAAGATGATCTTCAAAACCTCAAGTTTAAGTTCAATGACAGCATGCCAATCCACATATTCACGTTCACGCAAAAGTTTCAGCTCTTTTTGAAATTCAGATGAGGCCACTTTTGCACAGGCTTCCCGGCAATTTACATACTCAGGAACAGAAGGTACGCTGATATAAGCTATATTCAGCCAAAGGCGTGATGAAGGAGAATACGGACTGCAGTTTGAAGGATCTGGAGATGCAGGATAACCTGCATGCAAAGGATTCAATCCCACGTATTGACCGCCAGATGCGGCGATTTTGACCAAAAGATCCTTTAAATCTTCAAAATCACCTATTCCCCAATTTTTCTCGGATCGCAAAGCGTAGAGCTGAACGCTTACCCCCCATTCTTTCCTTCCTTGTTGAAACTCACTCGGCATATAAGTTTGCATGGGGACTCTTATAAGCGACATGCGGCGTGAATTGAAAATACGGTATCCGTCAGTTACCACACAGCTGAAATGGTGATAGCCGTAAGGCAGAGTAACGTCTTTTGGAATAATAAAGCGTCTTACATCGTATTCAATGCCTCTAACTTCGTAAAATCTGGCAATCTCGATTTCTTCTATCGGTTCAGCACGAGTGATCCTTTCACCGTTTTCAAGTTCAAATGTCCAAGTGATCACCGCGTTTTCGCGAATATCTGCTCTGGTTCTTATATAGATGAAGGGAAAATCTTTGTCATTTAAAACCGACACACTTTCAAGCATGTTTTGACAAAGTCGTACTTTCCTCTCTTCTATTTGAGAAGCATCACTCCCGTCCAAAGCGTAGCCCATAAGTTTTAAGGTTTCGGCACGAGCTTTGGTGCTTATGATCACCTCACGGTTATTCACGTCTTTATAGGAACGCGCAATGCCTGCCTCATCTGCAAGCGCCTCGATTGCTTTTTCTTCCATGGGTATTAAGGATCTCTTAGAAAGTCAGAAGACTTCAATTCGGAATTATTTGATTCCGCTATTTTTCAATTGTCATTAAATATTATACGTAAGTATGATCACAAGACACGAGGCATGAGCCGCATTTTAAGAAACGAAATTTTCAAAGCATGTTATTTGTGAAAAAATATTTCACCTAAGCTCAGATTTCATTTAACCTACTGACTGTTTTTTAGTTCTATTGCCGCCTCCATGCGCCGTACAGTTAAGAAACCATTGCACAAAAATGCCGCTTCATCTTGACTTTTGCTCAGTCTGGAGTACATTATCAGTCGTTTTCTAACCACTGTTTCGTTTATTAAACGGGTGAATTCTTTATGATTAAAGTTGGTATTAACGGCTTTGGCCGTATTGGCCGTTTCGTTTTCCGTGCTTCCATTGCTCGTCCTGAGTTGGGCATTCAGGTTGTTGGCATCAACGATCTGCTCCCTCCTGAGTACATGAGCTACATGCTCCGCTACGACACCATGCATGGTCCTTTCCAGGGCAAGGTTGAAGTCAAGGACGGCAATCTGGTTGTTAACGGCAACACCATCCGTATCACCGCCGAGAAGGATCCTGCCAACCTGAAGTGGGGCGACATCGGTGCTGACTACGTTGTTGAGTCTACCGGTTTCTTCCTCAAGGATGAACTGGCCCGCAAGCACATCCAGGCCGGTTGCAAGCGCGTTGTTATGTCCGCTCCTTCCAAGGATTCCACCCCGATGTTCGTTGTCGGCGTGAACGACAAGACCTATGCCGGTCAGGACATCGTTTCCAACGCTTCCTGCACCACCAACTGCTTGGCTCCTTTGGCTAAGGTTATCAATGATAACTTCGGCATCAAAGAAGGCTTGATGACCACCGTTCACTCCACCACTGCTACTCAGCGTACCGTTGACGGTCCTTCAATGAAGGATTGGCGCGGCGGCCGCGGTGCAGCTGGCAACATCATTCCTTCAA
>CABQMD010000014.1 GCA_902465145.1 uncultured Succinatimonas sp.
TTCAAGCTCGGTTTTTTGTGCATTATCACCGGAAGCTCCTGCCTTAGCTCCCATTTCCTGCTCATTAAGCGCCGCAGCCCATTCGTCCGCAAGTTTCTGATCATCTGACATTTTTTTAACCTTAAACTATTAACACCCTAGTCATCATCGTACTCTTCTATATCATCATCTTCACTTAAGTTCATACCGTTGCCCTTAATGAAGGAGATCTCACTCTTCATACTCTTAGGTCGCTCCAATACCTTGCTGATTTTAATGGCAAGTTTATCTTTGCTACGCCCAAGTTTTGCATGAAATGAGGGAAGATCTTCGATATATACCAAAAGATCATCCGGTATATCTACGGGGATCACATCGCCTTTTTTGAAATTCATGATCTCACCTAAGGTCAAATCACAATCCAAAAGCTTTACCCGCATATCCACAGGAACATCCATAACCTCTTCGCGAAGAGCCCGATTCCATCTAACGTCGGTATCACCTTTATCTGACTGAACACCGGCATCGAGCAATTCCCGAATGGGTTCTATCATGGAATAGGGAAAACAAATGTGAAGATCCCCACTTCCGCCGTCCAAATCGATGTGAAATTTGTTAACTACCAACACCTCAGAAGGTGAAACGATGTTGGCCATGGAAGGATTAACCTCGGAATCCAAGTACTCAAACTCTGCATCCATCACCGGAGCCCAGGCTTCCTTATAATCGACGAAAGACATTTTAAGAACTTTCTGAATGATACGTCTTTCCGTAGGAGTGAACTCTCGCCCCTCAATCTTGGTACGAAAACGACCTTCGCCTCCGAAGAAATTTTCAACCAAAATAAAGACCAACCTTGCTTCCAGAGTAATTAAAGCCGTTCCTTTCAGAGGTCTGAAGCGCACCATATTAAGAGAAGTAGGTACATACAAAGTCTGCACGTACTCACTAAACTTCATCATCTGCACGCCGCTCCAGGTCACCTCGGCGCTGTGACGTAACATATTGAACAGGCTGATGCGCATATGACGGGCAAAGCGCTCATCTACCAATTCCAACGTAGGCATGCGACCGCGGACAATACGTTCCTGAGAGCCGAAATCAAAAGGTTTGACTCCGTTGTCGTCCTCAGGAGTTTCAGGCTTGACATCGTCTGCTCCATGTAGCAGAGCGTCAATTTCCTCTTGGGTGAGAAATTCAGTCATCCGCGCACCTTATTGCATTACAAAATCTGAATAAAGTACCTGATCTACCACTGGAGTCTTGGCAATTTCGGTCATTTTGCTGCGAAGCGTATCCAATAGTTTCATGCGCAGACGCTCTCGGCCTGACGGTGATAAAAGCTCTTCGTAACTTTGTTCCGACAATACAGTAAGAGCGGTACTTGAAAGTAAATCCAGATGTTTTTTTGCAAGTTCCTCGTTTTTAGTTCCGGAAACAACCAGTACAAGATCAGCTGATGCCGAATGCGGACGCCCTGAATACAGTAAATTAAACGCAAACGGTGCGTTGAATTTTACATATAATTCGCGGTTCATCTCTGCTTCTTTGGCTTCCTGCGCAGCTTTTTGTGCAGCCAGCTCTTCAACCGAAGGCTCAGGAACTTCAAAAGGAGGCCAATTAAAGTAATAAGCTGCCCCGGTATAACCGCCTGCTCCCAAAATCATCAGTAGAAACACCGCCAGTATTAACAACAATTTCTTACTGCGGCGCGGTACTTTGATCTCGCCGTATTCATCGGATTTTTTTTCAGCACTCTTTGCCATGATTTTTCTCCAAAGCTTTTGACATTTTAGCCCAAAGCCAAGGACTTCTTGGTAAATTTCGTCAATACGGTGATATTAGGCGTACCGTTAACTCATTTAAGCAAAGAGATTAAGACCGTCATCATCGTTTGGTAAATTTTCTTCAGTTTTATTTACATCAGGATCTTTTGCCACGTTACCTGCGAATAAGGTATCGGACTGTTCCTGACTACCGTTCCCTGAAAAATTACCTGAACCAGCAAAACTTCCGTCCTCGCTACCTGAAGATCCTGTAAATTCTCCCATAAAAGCATCTGCATCAACCCCCTGATCAGCCAAGATCTGCTTTAATGAACTCAGACTGTCCTGAAGCATTCTGCGGGTAGTTTGCTCTTCCGCTGCTACGCTAACGGCCACAGGCTGTGAACTTTCATCAGCGTCTACTGAGATCTCCATACGTCCCAATCCGTGAGGATTTAATTCAAAGGTAAAACGCTTCATATTTTTGGCAGCCATGCTCATTACTGCTTTTGAAATTAGCATCATTTGACAAGGTAAGCATGTCCTGTCTTAAAGAGGTCTGACTATTTTCTTTCTGCACCCTGCGGGCATCTGACAAGCTTTGCGCAGCCCCGCTTAAATCTTCTGAAAATCCTGCTGCAGAAACATTAGCAGAAATTTTTTCTCCTGAAGATACGGTTTTAGGAGCAGCTGCATTTACTTGATTTGCATTTATTTCATCATCAGGAACAGATAATTTAGTCTGATCTTTAATCAAAGTCTGTCTCAAAGTTGCTAAAGCCGCATTAACTGATTGCTGCTGCGCATCCTGACCGTTACCGGAAAAATTTCCCTGTCCGTTCGATGAGTCTGTATTGTTCTGTGTCACTAGTTTGGCCGCGGCTTGCAGAGAATCATTTATAAAACTGAGATCATCTGCATTGGCAGCCAGCATTTGCGAATTTTGCTCAGCAGATGACTGAACGACGGTAACATTTTTCAAATTTCCCTGTGCCATCAGCATGGCAACAGAGCTTTGCTCTTTATCCAGAACAACCTTATTTTGATTTAAATCTGCCAAAGTTTCCTGTTCTTGTATAAAATTTTTGTTTCCGTTTACTCCGGAATTAGTCTGTTTCGATAAAGCATTGGCTGTATTTTTGAGATCTGATGATTGTTCGCTTTTTAACTGAGCACTTTTACTTTTATCTATTCCCTGTTCATCATTTCCAAACAACGAAGTCATCCAAGCAGTAACCGTTTCATCGGTGCTGTTTTGCTCTTTTCCTTCTGAAACCTCTCTATCGTCATCCTGCGATGAAGAGTTTTTTTCTATTGTTTTTTTATCAGAGACTTTATTAGCACTCAAATCTTTTGCAAAAATACTTTTTTTATCCTGAGCGCTCACACTTACTTTATTTGAATTGACATGCGTCTGAGATGTATTTGTTTTACTAACTGCTTGTTTTGAGTTCTGAAGATCTTTCATAGCACTGAAAATGCCGTTTATACCCTGCATGCCGCTTTGGAGATCTCCCACACCGTTTAACATTGCGGCAAAATCAGCTCCTAAAGCTGAACTGCTCTTTCTGCCGCCTGCGGCATAATTTTCCGTGCTGATATTAGTTGGTGTTGTTATGGTCTGCATGGTAAAACTCCGATTTTCAAGCTCTTTTGGTAGACAACATCTTTAAAAAAAAAGCTCCACCCTTGATATTTGAAGTTTAAGCAATAATCTTGCCAACTAATTAAGATACCGAATTTACTCTACCTGCAAAATGTCATAAAGTTTTGTTTTGTTCAATAAGCAGTCTGGCCTGACGTGCGCTCACGAACTCATCATTCATCTTGGCTTCAGCCTTATTCTGTGCTTTTAAAGCTGCCAGACGATGCTTCTCAAGCAGACTCTCTATGATGCGTCTGTCCTGTCTTGCCGTAAGATACTGCTGTCTTAAAATTTCAGATCGTTTTTTTAAATCTTCCATCACTTTAAGCTGTCGCTCATAAGTCATATCCAAACGATCGATAAACCCCTGATAAGCAAGATAATGCTGCACCGACAAATTATTTCCCTGTTGTCCTGCAAGCTCCTTTAGGTATAGTTTTTTAAAGTCCTCTAGTCTTTTAAGCTGTGCATCGAATGCTTCAATTTGTTTAAGACTTTCTGCCCATTTTCTTCTTTCATCATCCTCAAGCTTTTTTCTCAGTTCAAGAACTTTTGTCAAAGCACGATCATCTGCCATCTTCTATCATCCTTGGCGATCACTGCGGGTAAAAGCATTATTTGATGCAGGATTGTTCTTAGGTGCCAGAACTTGCTGTCTTTGCAATTGCTCCGTACGTTTCTGCGCATCACCAATTAGGATCATTGCAATCTTTTTCATATCTTCTACGCTTTGCGCATAGGGGATCACCGCACGAAAATCCTGCTGTGTAAACTCATCGATATAAGGATGAATCATCACGGCCTGATCAACTCTGGGATCACTGCCCTGACGATAAGCTCCGATCTGGATAAGTTCACGACTTTCGTTATAGGTTGCCGTACACTGCCTGATGGTACGCGCCATCACCAAATGCTCCTGAGTAACTACTGCAGGCATCACTCTTGATATGGATTTTTCCACATCAATAGCAGGATAATGCCCGGCATCAGCCAGCGCTCTTGATAAAACTATATGACCGTCTAAGATGGCGCGTGCCGAATCCGCAATGGGATCCTGCAAATCATCACCTTCCGTAAGCACCGTAAAAAATGCCGTAATCGATCCCTGATTTCCGTTTCCCTGACCAGCTCTTTCAACGAGCGCAGGAAGTTTTGCAAACACCGAAGGCGGATACCCTTTGGTGGCAGGCGGTTCTCCCACGGCCAGTGCTATCTCACGCTGAGCCATGGCGTAACGGGTAAGAGAATCTATAAGCAACAGAACATTTTTTCCCTGATCGCGAAAATATTCGGCAATTGACAGTGATGTTTCGCATCCTTTTAAACGCATAAGCGGTGAGGCATCGGCAGGAGCCGCCACCACTACGCTACGTCTGCGTCCTTCCTCGCCCAAAATATCGTCGATGAATTCTTTAACCTCTCGGCCGCGTTCTCCGACAAGCCCGACAACAGCAACATCAGCAGAACTGCCTCTGGTCATCATTCCCAAAAGCACGGATTTGCCCACTCCGGATCCGGCAAACAATCCCATACGCTGTCCCTGACCGACAGTAAAAAGCGCATTGATACAACGTACGCCTACATCCATAGGTTCGCGTATAGGGCGTCTGTTCATGGGATTTACACGTCTTAAAACTCTGCGAGTGCTTCCTTTGCGGATCAGAGGTCCCAAACCGTCAATAGGATGTCCGGCACCGTCAAGAACCCTTCCTAAAAGCGCATCACTGTAGGGGATCTCATCCCTGTCTCCCAAGGGCACTACCAGATCTCCGTTTTCAACTCCGCTTATTTCTTCAGCCGGCATGAGATACGTGGTTTTACCCGAAAATCCCACCGCCTCGGCAAACATAGGCCCGCTGCCGGTTTCAATGCGACAACGCGTTCCTATCGGAACTTTTATACCGGTGCACTCAAGCGTAAGCCCCACAACTCTGCTTAATCTCCCGCAAAGAGGCGGCAATACTTCTTTTGTGGGAATGCTTACTTGTTTAAGACGCGTCAACAGAGGGCTCAAAGATTATTCTCCTCTTTGTGCAAATTTTCCTGCTTTAAAACAGCTTGGCTGTGCAAGTTTCCGTCCAGAAGATCTTCTATCAAAGCACTTACTCTGTCCTGCATCTTCCATTGGATCTCAGAGTTTCCGTCACCTACAATTACATCACCTGCGTGAAGAGTATCATCGGCTTTTAAATTCCAATGCTGCTTCTCCATATACTCGCGTCCAAAAGTTGCCTCGCACAAAGCCAGATCATCTTGATTCATGCTAATACGCACTGCGGTATGCTCATTTTCAGGTAACAACGACACTACTTTTAATACGGTATTTTTTAAAAAATCCGGATCGGTTTTAAGTTCACGATCTGCAAGGACTGCAAAAAGTTGACCAGCTAGTCTTACCACCTCTGAGGCAACCTCTTCGTCAACATCGCGCAAAGGCTCTGAAAGAGCATCTGCCAAAGAACGAAATCTTGCTATCTGTTCGTTAACCAAATCCTCACCGTCTTTTAATCCCTGATTGCGTCCGTCTGCATAACCTTTTTCCTTACCTTCGTTTAATCCCTGCTCAAGACCTGCGGCATGCCCCTCGTCATAACCTGATTTGACGCCTTCGTCATGACCTTCTTCAAGTCCTTTGGCATACCCTTCATCGTGTCCTGCTTTGTAACCGCTCTCCCGTCCTTCAGCTTCTGCAGCTTGTCTCAATTCATCAAGCATAGCCGCCGTAACTGCCGTTTTTTCTTCTTGCGCAGGAAGATCCTCTACTATTTCAGGCTCTTTTATGCTTTGAGCTTCAAGCGTTGCTTGTTGCTGACGTTGTATACGCTGCCTTGAAAAAAAATCGGAAGGATATCCCAAAGCATTAGTACTTTCATCATCACCCTCATCAAGCATCGGCCATTCCTTGACCGTCCACTCTTTGATCTTTGACGCATCCACAAGCGTACTTTGTTTTTTGTCATAACGGGCATCGATATGATCAGGTTCATTGCTGATCACATCGTCTGAACTGATGATGCTAACTTTCTGTGCCATGTTTAAATGTTTTCAAAATATTTCTTCACGACATTAAAAACAAAAGACTGAAGGTACTCCAAAGTCTTATTTTTTCACGGTTGATCTCCTTCACGCATACCTGCGCGGATCCACTTAACAGGCAGTGGAGATCAAATGAAGTCGTTTCCGCCTGAACCGCGGCTTAACATGATGGATCCGGAATCTGCCAATTTTCTTGCTATATTGAGAATATCCTTCTGAGCGCTCTCGACGTCGGCTATCTTAGTAGGTCCCATAGCAGCCAAATCCTCGCGCATTGCATCTGCTGCACGCGAAGACATATTCTTGAAAAACTTCTCTTTGAGTGAATCGTCTGCACCTTTTAGAGCTTTTTGCAAGACATCCGTAGGAACATCACGAAGGAGAGTCTGAATGGATCGATCATCTACATCGTTTAAATTCTCAAATACGAACATGAGATCCTCAATCTGAGTGCTTATTTCCTTATCTTGAGATCTGATCGCATTCATAAGCTGAGTTTCCGTCGAAGAATCGAGGAAGTTCATAATATCGGCTGCTGATTTTAAACCACCAATCTTGGCAGACTGAGAACCTGCAGATCCGGCAAATTGTTTTTCCATGATCTCATTTAATTCCTGTAAGGCCGCCGGTTGCACTTCTTCTAAGGTGGCTATACGCATAATAAGATCCAATCTTACGGGTTCTGGGAACTGCGCCAGGATCTGTGCGCTTTGCTCAGGTTCCAGATAAGAGAGAACGATAGTCTGAATCTGCGGGTGTTCGTTTTGAATGATACTGGCAACCTGTCTTGCATCCATCCATTTTAGCGAATCCAAACCGCGCGATCCGGTGCCGAGGTTGATCTGCTCAACAAGGTTATTGGCTTTATCCTCACCCAAGGCGGCGATTAAAGCATTACGCACGAAATCAGAATTTCCCAATCCGAGATTCGAACGCTTGGTAATATCAAGCAAAAAAGCTTTATGAACTGCATTTACCTGATCTTGAGAAAAATGTCCGGCTTGACTCATGCTCATGCCGAGCTTTTGTACCTGCTTTGGCTGAAGCTTTTTAAAAATTGAAGCAGCATCCTCCTCAGAAAGAGAAAGCATGAGCAAAACCGCCTTTTGTAATCCGCTCATTCCCTGCAATGCGGCTCTTTCATCATCGCTGAATTCAAGCACTCCGGAATTTAAAGCAGGCAGATTATTATTGCTGTTTCCGCCTGCAGGCGCATTATCAAGTTGCGCCGGAAGATTGTCTGCCATTTAAAACCTGCCGTAAACTATTTATTAGATTGTCCTGCCTTGTCTTTGTTGCTCTCGCCTTCGAGCCATTCCTTCAAAACTTCTGCTGCCAGATCAGGCTCGTTGGATACCAAAGTTCTTACGGCCTTTAAAAGATCCGGTTCGCGTTTTAAGTTAGGCAACTCAATGCCGCCTCCGTCATTGATGGAATAAAGCTGATCTGCAAGTTCCTTATCTTTGGTGATCAAATCAAGATCATCTTTACCCTCAAGCGCGGAACTGTCATCCAATTCTTGAACTTTGTCTGCTTCAGCATCGATAAGCTCCTGTTCCTCGCGACGCAAAAGTCTTACTAACATGGGGCGAATGACAAACAGTACCAGAAAGATAATTACCAATACTGCTCCGCCTACCCTCAATAGACGGAAGAAGTAATCCTGTTTATACCACGGCAATACCGGAACGGCATCTGCATGCGGAAAACATACGGTTTCCACTTTGACAAAGTCACCGCGGTCTTCGTTCAACCCCAAACCGCCGCGTACCAAATCTGCAATTTTCAAAAGATCCGCATCAGGACGAGGTTCATAACTTACAAGACCGTTTTCGTTGACCTTGCGAACGTAATCTACCGCCACAGACACAGTAAGCCGCTGCACCGAATTTGTCGGTCTTACCGTATGACGTACTGTAGTATCTACCTCGTAATTACGTACGGCCTCACGGCTTTCTTTGCGATTGTCAGTTGTCTGATTTTCAGCGCTTCCTCCAGTTCCGTTACGTAATTGCTGGGGAATGGATGCGTTGGCCGGAGGCTGGTTTGAAAGAGATCCAGGAACTCCGTAAGGTGTTCCTTTGTTATCATCTCCTTGTTGTTCTTTTAAAGTTTCGGAACGTACTGCCTGAGAATCAGGATTATAAAGTTGCGAAGTCTCTTCCTGTCTGGTGGTATCCAAAGTAACATCCACTTCAGCAGAATAGTTTCCTACTCCGAGCATGGGGGCCAAAATAGTATCGAGTTTGTCTCTGTACTGAGCCTCGCGCATGGTATGCATTTCAAATTGACGCTGAAGCTGATTTGATTCCGTATTTTCGCTACGCTCCGAGCTTAAAAGTCTGCCCTGCTGATCGGTAACCGTTACATCCTTTGAAAGTAAATTATGTACAGAAGAAGCAACCATAAATCGAATGGACGATACATTCTCAGGGGAAAGATAAGCTCCGTTTTTAAGCGTTACCACCACGGCAGCAGACGGACGGCTCTTCTCGCGCGCAAATACGTTGTCCTTCGGAATTGCCAACAATACGGTGGCACGCTCTATACCATCTATCTTTTCTATAGCTTTGGATAACTGAATTTCACGTCCGTGCTTGATGCGCTCATTTTCAAGGCGTTGAGACACCCCAAAACCGCTGTCAGTCATAAGAATGGAATCGCCAAGATCGTTATTTTCCTTAGGCAATGCTATACCCTGACGAAGCATTGTTTCGGTAATGGCCGAATATTGCGTAGCATCGACCATAATCGAATCACCGGAGAGACGATATTTATAACCAGAATTATCAAGAAAATCCAAAACTGCGCCGATCTCACGCGGTGTATATTCACCAAGCAGTCTTTCACTTTTGGGAGTATCGGATGATCCTGCAAAAGAAAAAATCCCAAACAATACTGCGGCGATAAAAATCACCAGAACGCCGAGCAGCATCAGTTTGCGGGTTACACTGGAATTTTTAAAAAATTCAGTTATACCTTTAAAACGATTTTCTTTTTTTACAACAACACCGTCATTGCTCTGCTCCAGCTTGGCAACGTTTTCCTCTGTTTGGCTCTGGGCGTTCTGCGATACTGCTCTTGAAAGAGGGCCTCCCTGTTGCGGTACCGGTAAATCCTTGTCTGCCATGTTCTTGTCTTTTTCCTGAGTGCTTTAGCGTTAAATCTGCATCTGAGACACAGTCTTGTAGGCTTCTATAAGTTTATTACGCACCTGCAAAGTTGCCTCAAAAGAAATACTGGATTTCTGTGAAGCTAGCATAACATCAGACAGCGACAAGGATCTGTCGCCGCTGTCAAATCTAGTTTGCATATTTGTTGCTGCGTTTTGCAACGAGTTTACTTCTTCAAAAGCATCTTTAAGCAAATTCTCAAAAGTCCCGACTTTTGTCTGAGCCGTATCTGCATTGCCAGAAATTGCATTACCTGCAACACTTTTGACAATATTATTTGTTTTTTCAGTTGCAAAAGGCTGCTGTGAGGGCAAAACTCCGGTACCGGCACTTTGCGATAAGCTATTCATCTGACGTTGCATGTTTTGCAACTGCGTGAGAATTGAATTTGAACCTATACCTGAAATCGTCATGCTCATATACGCTCCCGTCGGGAAAATGACAGTGTATGTTTGTCTGACGAGAATATTTCAAAAAGCATGCCAGTCTCTGGTGTGCAAAGCTCAAGACAAGAAAAAGGCGTCCTGATCAAAAAACAGGACGCCTGCTTTTAAAAAAATAAATTTACTTTTTAATCACCTGGACACCGTCTTCGGTTGCATAAAGGATCACGTCTGCTCCGCGGCGGGCGAAAAGTCCTACGGTAACTACCCCCGGAATAGCATTGATCTTATCTTCCAATGCTACTGGATCATCAATAGTCAAACCGTGAACATCCACTATTTCACATCCATTGTCGGTAATGCAATCTTTACGTAATACCGGTTCTCCTCCCAAGGTTTTTAAAGTACGGATGACCTGCTCACGAGCCATAGGTATAACCTCAACCGGCAAAGGGAATTTTCCCAATACTTTTACCAGCTTAGATTTATCAACGATTAACACGAATTTTTTTGCCATCGAAGTTAAGATCTTTTCACGAGTAAGACAAGCTCCGCCGCCTTTTATCATGTGAAAATCAGGATCAACCTCATCGGCACCGTCAATGTAGACATCGTATCCTGGAACTGTATTAGGATCGAGAACTTTAATGCCGCGTTCTTCAAGCAATGAAGTAGTTTTATTGGAACTGGATACGGCTGCCGGCACTTTCACATGATTAAATCCAATCTGTTCGATGAATTTAACCACTGTAGAGCCACTTCCAACTCCCAAGACACCGTC
>CABQMD010000015.1 GCA_902465145.1 uncultured Succinatimonas sp.
AATATTATTTTTTCTTACTATCAGTTTTGGATGCAAGAGATTTTTTTTATTCCAAATATATTCTGAAGCGATACAAGCGTGAGTTCTTACTATCGAAGATTCATCAAAAAAGTAGCATCCTGGCATAAAAGTGCGACTTACTTCGTCCAACAGAACACAGTCGATTACTCCTATAAGTTTGTCATCGTGAAAAACAGCGTAATAAAAAAGTTTATTGTTATTGTGAAGACTTTTACAGAAATTAAAATGTTCTTCTTTTGAGATGATTTCAGTATTGCGCATCTGCTCTCTTATTTCTTTAGCATTTCTATGCTCTAAAATTTCAAGCAGAACAGAATCTGAAAGATAATTAAAGTTTATAAATGATAAGTTTGTTTTCATTTTTTATTATTGCTGACCGAATTTTTCTTTCCAGTATTCAATCCACTGTTCTCTGGTTTTAAAATCCTCACCTTTTTCAAAATCTTTTATTACACTGCATCGGCAATTTTGTAAATCAAGTACTGCAGTTACACTCACAAGTCCGTTCCCGTAAGCGCAACAAAGATAAGGTTTATCTTCAAACTTACCGTTTTTTTGATGCTGACAGGATAACACCGTGGGAATTGAACACATGGTATTGTTGCCATAGATTGAGAAAGGTTCGCTGTCTGTTTTTTCAAGCGGAAATTGGACGATCTTAGCAATCGATTGGACAATCTGTTTGTTGGCCTGATGCAGACATAATTGTGAAAAATCTTCAGGTTTTAAGCCGAGGTACTCCATAGTTTCTTTTATTTGGAGCGGGACTTTATTTATGGTGAATTCAAATACAGCATTACCATCTAGCTGACCGTCAGTCAATCGTGTTTTATATCCTGCTTTCGATGTAAACGGCTCAATTATCGGAGCATTGAATGCAGATTCGGAACTTTGTCTGAAATCGTAATACAATCTGGATCCATGTCCAGGAGTGATGATTTTGTCATATCCGTCGGAGAAGGTCGTAATATTGTAATAAGAGTCAAGAGGGGATTCTGAGTATTCAAGCAAAGTAGCACAACCGCCGTCGCCGAAGATCGGGGTACTGTTTCTGTCAGCAGGATCTGCTCCTTTGCTCGGAGTATCAGCGTTTAAAAGCAGTATTTTTTTGTGAGCACCGCTTTCTATAAGCATAGAACAAAGATAAAGCCCGTATACCCAACCGGCACACCCCTGCAAAATTCCCGTGGCGATGCAATCTGAAGACAGATCCAGTTTATGATGAAGTTCATAAGCATCTACAACTCCCGGGTAAGTTGATTGTTGATACACGTATATCAGCGCATCGATGCGGTCTTTATTTATCTTATTATCTTTAATGAGATTTTTAGCACTTGCCAAAGCCAGATCCTCAGCACAGGTATCAGTATCGACTACTCTTCTTTTATAGAATCCAACTTTTCTTTTCATGCGCTCTATTTGACGAATATTGTTGTCATAGTATTGAGCTTCGTCAAAGATATTGATCTCATTTTGAGGAACCACTACCGACAGGCAAGAAATTTTGACATGTGAGAATTTATGAACGGTCATTTTTCAATTCATCATAAACAGAGAGTGTTTATTGTAACAATACAAGAAGGGATTTTTAGGCATATAAATCAAATACGGGGTTCAGATCCCGAGTGATTAACATCACATAATTTTATCGTTGGAATTGTTAGCATTCCCAAATTGCTCTTTAACAATTTGATTTCATCAAAAACAGGCATGTGATGGCGTATTTGAGTGCCATTTAAGAAAAAAGGAACGAGTGCAGCCCCTACCTTAACAGGCAGCAGAGCAAAGGAGACGGTGTAGGAACCTAAACTTTACTCGTCGCAGTCAGGGTAGCTTTGAATACCTTTCACTGCCAGCGGCAAAGATTTTGGTTGAATATTGCTCTCAGGAGCTCCGGCAGCAAAGAAGTTTGCTACATATTTGAGAGCAACATGAGGATACTTACACCGGTTAACCATGGAGGTGAAAGTGACGGTTTTGCCTTTAAGCTTTTTAACCTTCTCACGGTGGTAGGAAAGGATGTTATACACCATCTTGTTGTAACCGACTCTGGCACACAGGTGGTGTTCATCTCTGATATTGAGTCTGTCCTGCATGAAGACGGTATCAAAGGTATTGTGGTGTACTTCAATACTCCAGTAAGTCTTGATGGAATGGTCAATTTGCTCAAGGGACATTTGTGTGCAGGGTACGGAGCAAACGTAGTACTTAACTTGGCCTACAGGCTTTTTGGCTTCGGCAGTGTTGGTTTTGAGAACTCTTTGAGTTGAGGTCTCATAACGAATTAAGGTCTTGGCTCTGCTAAGCCAATCATCACTTCCGGGGAGTACCGGAGAGGGGATGATGGTGACGCTTCTTTTTTGTATTCTTCCTGACTGTACATCTGTAGAAGAGCAGGAAAGAGTCTCAGCTTTTAAGGCTCTTTCAAAGGCTAACTTTATGGCTTCAAATAAAACCTTGCGGTTAGCCTTAACCGGAGCCATGTATTCAAATCCCAGCTCATTGAACACCTCAAAGACGTTCTGCTTGGTATTGATGGCATCGGCACTGAATATGGCATCTTGGTAAACCTTCAAACTCGGCAGCATGGAGGCAATGGCGTTATGCTCATTTCCCTTGGTTTTGGTTACTTCAAAACCTATTACTCGCTTTGAGTCACAGTCATAAGCTGATACGGAAATGCCGCCTTTCTTTCTTCTGGAGTATTCTCCTTTACGGAAACTGGCTTTAATTTCCTGACCGTCAAATGCAATCGTCCTGCGAAAGTTGCCTTGAAGAGCTGAGGGAATTTCTTCCTTATTCAATACGGAGAAATAGGCAGAAAACATTTCCGTCATCTCCTCAGGAGGAAGCATCTTTAATACTGTTCTTACCGTTTCAACTGATATACAGTGCTTGGGATGAGGCATATTGGGAATAAGCACTCGTAAAATCGGATGGTTGAGGATCCAATAATCACAAATTCCCGTAATACTCCTTATTCACGACATGATAGCCAACAAACACACCAGTCCTACAACTGCGGCAGGATAGGTGACGCATAAGCCTTCACGTTTATCGTGGTAACTGTAATGTTCATGCAACGGGAGAGCGTCAGGGTTATTAAGCCAAGGCTCATAAAGTTTGTTCAGCTCCTCTTCAAAGTAGGAACAAGGCACAACAGCCTTAGATGAAGTACCGTACTTTTCTTCCAATTTACTTCTGAAGACCATATTCCCTCCGAAACTTTACAGAGCCTTCCCTAAAGTAACGGAGTTCCACAGGATTAATAGCCATAAAATTTATGCGCTGACATTAATGTCCGCAAACTGTTGATGAAATCAAATTGTTAAAGAGCAAACCTGAAAGACTAACAATGTCAGGCTAAAAAAAAGTGTGACTTCGATCAATTCAGATCTGAAACCCGTATAAATCAAATGGCAGTGACTAAATGAAACAATAAAGCTTACATTTTTTATTAGAGCCTACGCACAAAATGTTAAATAGAACTGCCGCTTGACGAGTGGTAACAGTTCTTTAAATTTAAAAATGTAATGCAAACTCCTCATCAATAATAACTTAAATATAATGTTACCTAATCTGTAAATACTAAAATGTATGCTTTCAATCTTTAACCTGACTTTTCATGCATTTTTAGTGGGAAAGCCTGATTAACAAAATTTACTGAAACAGACTGAATGCAGTGTCCTTTATGTAATACCTCTGCGCGGCAGGCAAACGAGACTTCCTTGCTTTTACTGTTTTACCTGCCAAGCAGAACTTTTCTCAGGTTATGGGAGTTTAATAGTTACTTTTTATTTTTGAGCAGCAGTTTGTTCAATCAACTTTTTTACAGCGTTTAGATCTGTATCGTCAAATACTCTGACAGCATATTGAGAAGCAGACCATTTTCGATTTGAAATGTCATAGGTCAGACCGTCAGGATCGTTTAGAGTGCCCCTTTTAGATGCTAATACAACTTCAATCCAATCCTTCTTTGGCCATAATGCTACTACGTATTTATTATTTTTCAAAAAAGCTACATATAGCTTAAAAGGCTTTGGAGTAAAACAAGAATCAATTGATTCGATTTCTTTTACCAGTTTATTATAAATTGCAAAAATGTCCGTCCCCTTTGGAAATAGTGCTTCAACAGTATATTCCGGTACGATTTCCGGATCTTCATCATGATCATCCGCAGATGTGTTTATTGGATATTTAATAAGTTTATCTAATCTTCCATGCATTTTAGCCAATGCTTCAAGCAAGTCATAAGCATCCCAAGGATAAATTTCAAAAAATTCCTTATTCTTGGTAATTCTGAGATTTGGATTTAACATCTGGATAATGTCGTGAAGTATTTTATCCGGATCTTTTGTGTTTTTGATACGAGGGATCTCATAAGTACAGTAAATCTGATAAGGCAAAGGAACAGATGTGTTTGATAGCTCTTTTACTCTTTTTTCAACGTTATCTGAGTATCCGATCTTGATCCAGTTTTTTTTATGAAAACTATCATTGGTTAAGACGTAAATATAACCAGATGTATCCTGTTGTTTAGTCATCATCATCACATACCTTCAAAACTAATGGCTTGAGTCTATCACATACGTTTGATTCGGTTATTTGATATAGTAAACAAATTAAAAAAGTCAATTAAAACATTCCCACATGTTGGTACTAAGGTAATTTTTTAGGACGTCCCCTCGGTCTTTTGTGGTCGACAAATTCAGGTTTAGTTCTGGGGCGGCCGCGCTTACCCGGAACTACCATTCCCTGTGCCGTGACCGAATGAGTCTTCTTTGAGTTTACTCCGGGAGATAGCGCAAATCACTTTTGCCTTAATTCTGTTACTGAATATATTGGTGATGAAGTTACGTACTTGGTGTTCTTTCTTTGAGTAGAACCTGACTACCCGATAGCAATTGCCGTCGGAGAGGCGAACCATGGCATCTACAACTTCTTTTTCTCTGAAAGTTCTGAATTCCTTGCATGATAACTTCTTACCGGCAAAGAAATTTGTGAAGTCTTTACCGTCAATTTTTACCGATTCAATAACGGCGGCGCAATTAGCTTTAAGCTTGGTGATAAAGAACTCGCAAGACGAATCGATGTCATGTAGTAATTTAAAATCACCATAACCGGCATCCATCAGATGCAAAATTCCTTTTTCCTGACCTTTTGGAACGTATTCTGTTTCGTTGGCAGTGGTTGCAGTTATATCTGCTCTGATGATGGTGCCGCTTCGCATGGAATAAGTAGTTTGCATCCCAATTTGGGAAAATTTCGGCTCCTTCATTACCGGAGTACCGTCAACCTCATAGGTGTCCTCTACCAATTCTGCTTTTTTAGCATGTCTTGCAGCAGGATATTGCTCTGAAAAATCTTCATGAAGTTTCCAGTAAGTACCGTCATGCAGGAAGAAATCATCAACCGGCAAGACGTTCTTTTGTAACAAGGCAAGGATTTTCCCAAAGTCAGGTTGGCGCATGTATTTGACTACACAAGCTTGGAGTTTTGCTACAAACTCAAGCATAAAATTCTTGCATCCTTCGCTTCTTAAGCGGTTATGCAAAGGCTTGTAGAAAATTCTTTCTCTTTTTGAGGCATGTGAATTGTATTCAGTAACCACTGCCTGAATAGTGTTTCGTTTTTGAGGCGTTCCTACTGCTGTCAGTACGGCTTCAATAAACTAAACCGGATTCAAATTTCCCCTGCGTTGAACAAAGCCGGAGCTTCCGGCATGAATACCGATCCACTGTGCCGAAACAATATTCTTGAGTTTGGATCTTGCTCTTAAGTTGCTGATGGTTGACAATGCACCTGACATGGTTTTTCCTCTTTTTTTTTTAGGCTATTAAAATTGTAGAAAAAACCGTGTCTCAAGTCTGATCCTTACCTCACAAAAATACCATTAGATCAATATATTAGATCCTAAATTTTCAACATAAAAAAGCTTCAAAATACTAATAGTCAGATCACTTGTGATCGGTTACATGCTCGGGATCTGAATCTTGTAATTTTTAAAATTGCAGAAATTATGACATCTAATGATGCTTTTACGCTAACCTGGGCCTAATTCAAATTTGAAGTCCATAATGAAAAGCCTAATTTCACTCTAATGGCTTAGGTGTTAAGCTTTTTCAAAAGTCATTCAGGAGGGACTATGCGCATTCTTTTGATAGAGGATGATGTCAGAATTTCTGATGAAACTGCCGAAGCCTTAAGAAGAAGGGGCAGTGCCGTCGATGTATTGAACGACGGAGACAGTGCCGAGTATGCACCGGATGACGTTAAATATGACATTATTCTTTTGGATTTGGGATTGCCGGGAAAAGACGGGATCACTTTGTTAAGAAGTTGGCGCAAAAGAAAAATCACCACTCCGGTCATCATCATTACCGCCCGCGACGGACTTGATGATCGCGTCGTAGGACTTGATGTCGGAGCTGATGATTATGTGGTCAAGCCATTTGAATTAAGTGAACTTGAAGCACGTATCCGTGCGGTAATGAGACGTAGCGGCAGTGCCGGTACCATCAACACCATGAGTAACGGTCTCATTAAACTTGATCCCGTAACACATGAGGCTCAATTGCGTCAGGGAAATGATCCCGATGCTTCGTATTCTCAGGTAACTTTAACCGCGCGAGAATATTCGTTGCTTGAGGCCTTATTGATCCGCCCCGGGGCCGTGATGTCTCGAGAAGCACTTGAAGACAAACTGTACGGTTACGGTGAAGAAGTGGAATCAAATGCAGTTGAATTCATCATTTACAACCTGCGTAAAAAGCTCGGTGCTCAGGCCATAAAGAATGTAAGAGGTGTAGGGTGGAAGGTCGCAAAGGAAGGCTGATCCGCTCGTTACGCGTAAGACTCTGTCTGTTCATTTCCTTAATCGGCGTATTGTTTACCGGTCTTTTTTGCGTTAGATCGTATGATACCGCTTTGGAGGAAATAGAGGCTTACGTAGATGAGGAACTCTCGCAGATAGCTTCGGTGGTTATCGACTACGGTTTGCTTATCCCCAAACGTTGGGAAGAGCCTTTGTTCAGGCACGGTTTTTTAAATCAGGGAAATTATCTGCCGCGTCGCGGTATGCGCGAAGGCATAGCCGTAGGCCCGGTACCGTCATTAGGAGATCTTTTCTTCAGGCATCAGGAGATCATCATTGCTCCTATTTTTTCAAACCCCGGGGAGCCTTTGTATTTGCCTGCAGGAGTTGATGACGGTTTTTATACCATTTTGATAGCCGATAAAAGGGTAAGAGCTTATGTGGCTACCAACCGCAGCGGGGTACGCTTTGTCGTTGCCCGTCCCATGGCATTGGTAGAATCCTTAGCACGCAGAGCTTTGCTTACTGAGCTTTTTGAATTCTTATTTTTAATTGCAGTCTTCATTCCATCTGCCGTGGTGCTTATAAGCCTGATGTTTCGTCCGGTACATCGTTTGGCCCGCTCTATTTATCGTCGTGAAAAAAGCGATTTAAGTCCCATAGTCGATGAAGTACCTTCGGAACTTGATGCTCTCATCGATTCTTTGAACAGACTTTTCAGATTGACTTACGAAAGCATTCGTAACGAAAGACGCTTTATCGCCGATGCTGCTCATGAAATGCGTACGCCTTTGACGGCTTTATCGCTTAAAGCTCAGAATTTTGACGAAAAAGGTTTGAACGATGAGCAGTTGAAAAAATTGCAGGGTATACGTGAAGCCATACGCAATCAGCAGGAGTTGACCAATGCTCTTTTGACTTTGGCAAGATCTCAGTGCAAGGATACGGGAAGTGCGAAATATGAGGAGATAGAGGTAAGGGAGCTTTTTATCGAGATCCTCGATGCTTTGGGAGAACTGGCCGATGCCAAAGATCTTGATTTCGGAGTAGCCGGGATCGACGTCCCCAAAGTATATTCATCAAAGAGCATACTGCGCACCGTGCTGATGAATTTGTGTTCCAATGCCATCAAGTACACTCCTGCAGGAGGCAAAGTAGATTTGGCCTGTTTTATTGAAAACAGGCATTGCGTGTTGTGTGTATGTGACAGCGGCCCGGGGATCCCTGAGCCTGAATTGAAAAAAGTTTTTGAGCCTTTTTATCGTGTGGGCGCAGATACCTCAAAAATTCAGGGAACCGGATTGGGATTGGCCATAGTCAAGGCCTCCTGTGCCGAAATCGGGGCGCAATGCCGTTTTCAAAATCGTAAAGAGGGCGGACTTAGTGCCAAAGTATTTTTGCCAGAGGTAAAGACTCATGCAGATGACTGACTTTTGGTGCGGTTTGCTAAAATAGTCTGCATGGAAAAGAACAGCGAAATGGGATCCGAATACAACGGATCATCTATTGAGGTCTTAAAAGGCCTGGATCCGGTGCGCAAACGTCCCGGAATGTATACCGATACCCAAAATCCCAATCATTTGGGTATGGAAGTGATCGACAACAGCGTCGACGAGGCCGTAGCAGGCTTTGCCGATCACATCGATGTGATCCTGCATGATGACGGTTCGCTTGAGGTGGCTGATAACGGGCGCGGAATGCCTGTGGAGATGCATCCTCAGGAAAAAGTTCCTGCAATTGAACTTATTCTTTCAAGATTGCATGCAGGCGGTAAATTCAACGATAAAAATTATAAATTCTCAGGCGGTCTTCACGGCGTGGGTGTAAGCGTGGTCAACGCTTTGTCCGATCGTTTGGAAGTTAAGGTCAAGCGCGGCGGAAAGATTTATTCCATAGCCTATGCCCACGGGAAAAAATGTGAAGATCTAAAAGAAATAGGGACTTGTCCCAAATCTCAGACCGGGACTGCCGTGCGCTTTTGGCCCGAGGCTGCATATTTTGATACTGCGTCTTTTGAGGTTAAATCCTTAAAACATCTGTTGCGCGCCAAAGCCATGCTGTGTAAAGGACTTAGCGTGGAGTTTACCGATGAACGCGACGGCAGCTGCGAAAAATGGGAATACTCAGGATCATTGCAGGATTATCTGCGCGCGTGGTGCGGTGAGCGCATAGTACAGCCGCAAGATCCTTTTGCAGGACATGTCGAGGAAGAAGACTGGTCGCTTGAATGGGCCGTATGCTGGGAAAGTGAAGGTACTCAGAAACTTTCTGAATCCTTTGTAAATCTTATTCCTACCTTTGAAGGCGGAACTCATGTAAACGGTTTTAGATCAGGGCTTACCATGGCCGTACGTGAGTTTTGCGAATTGCATAATCTTTTGCCGCGCGGACTTAAAATCACTCCTGACGATGTATGGCAGCATTGTTCGTTCGTATTGTCACTGATGATGCATGATCCTCAGTTTGCCGGACAAACCAAAGAAAAACTTTCTTCGCGTCAGGTAGTTTCTTTAGTTGAAAACGTGATCCGCGATCGTTTTGCGCTTTATTTGAATGCCAATGTAGAGGTGGGAAAATCCATAGCAGGGTTGATCATCGATGCGGCGCGCAATCGCGAGCAGTCGGCTGCGGCAGTCAGCAGAAAAAAATCCGTACGCGGTCCTAAACTTCCCGGGAAACTGGTGGACTGCACATCAACTGATCCTTCACGCGGCGAACTTTTTATCGTGGAAGGAAATTCTGCAGGCGGTAATGCCCGTCAGGGCCGTGATGCCGCATTTCAGGCCATCTTGCCGTTGCGCGGTAAGATTTTGAATACTTGGGAAGTATCTGGACAGAATGCCCTGTCTTCTGAGGAGATCCGTGCCATTTCCGTGTCCATAGGCTTGGAGCCTGACAGCGGTACTCTTGACGGATTGCGCTATGACAAAATTTGTATCTTGGCTGATGCCGATTCTGACGGATTGCATATAGGCACGCTTTTGTGTGCGCTTTTTGTCAAACATTTTCCGCGTCTGGTAAGGGAAGGGCACGTTTATGTGGCCTGTCCGCCTCTGTACCGTATTAAATACGGAACCAAACTTAAGGAATATGCCTTAGATGATGATGATCTGGCAGCAAAACGCAAATATTATGCAAGAAAGGGAATAAAGCCTGAAAAACTTGAAGTAAGCCGCTTTAAGGGACTTGGCGAAATGAAGTGGCAGGAGTTGCGCGAAACAACCTTAAATCCTGATTCAAGAAAGCTTATAAAACTTACCTTGGATGTGGAAAACTCCGACGAGACCATCGGTCTTATGGATATGCTGTTGTCAAAAAAACGAGCAGCCGACAGACGCTCCTGGCTTGAAACTAACGGCAACAAAGCCGAATACCTAGATTAACTTTTACAGGATCTTTGCATGGCTGCCGACGACGGCGAGAAAACAGAACAACCGACAGAGAAAAAACTCTCTGACGCGAAAAAGCGCGGTCAGTTGCCAAGATCGCGCGAAGCCGGAACTTTGTTTGTGCTGCTCTCTGGCGTTTTGTCGTTGTGGGCCGTGTCGTCTTTGCTCGGTTCTGGGATGAAGGAGATCATGATGAACAGCTTTTCGCTGACGCGTGATCAGATCTTTACCCCGGATGAAATGGGACGCGTGTTTATGCAGGATCTGGGAACGATCGCGCTCCCGGTGATTGCCATTGCCCTTATAGTTGCAGTATGCGCGCTGATTGGCAACATCTTTTTAGGCGGCTTTAATTTTTCCATGCAGGGCGTTGCACCGAAATTTTCCAAATTAAATCCTTTAAACGGAATAAAACGCATAGTTTCGATAAATTCGCTCATAGAGCTTATAAAAGGCATAGCCAAAGTAGCCTTTATCGGAGCTTTTTGTTATTTCGTCATTTCGGGAGCCGCCGCCTCCATTTT
>CABQMD010000016.1 GCA_902465145.1 uncultured Succinatimonas sp.
CGTTGCTAAAAAAAGGATTCGGATCAAAAACCTTGGAACACCGCCCGCTCTCCCGTACGCTTTTAGGAGCCGTCTGCATGATGCTCATAGGTTTGTTTTCAGGTTCTCTGTCATCAGGAGCAGGCCTTTTTGCCACCTTAACCTTGGTAGGCGTATTCGGGCTCAATCTTAAAAGCGCCATTTTGCATACCATGGTATTCGTTGCCACCATGTGGAACGCAGTAGGCGCAGTAACCATAGGCATGGTGGCCTCGATTCACTGGCAATGGGTTCCCACCATGATCATTGCCACGCTACTAGGATCATATCTTGGGACTTCACTGCTCATAAAGATGCCGGTAAAGGGAGTAAAAGTGGTATTTTCCCTAGTAGCCATCTTAAGCGGCGTCACCTTGATTTACACCGCCTATCACTGATCCTCAGGATCGTCGGGCAAACCTATATTGCTGACTCCAAAAGGGACTGAGGCATTCAAAAGCTCTTTTATCTGCGCTGCTGAAAAATTCTTTTGTCCGACGATTTTGCTTAAATTCAAAACCGCAGACGCAAGTTGTACCTGTACGGACGTTTCGTTTATCAGCAGTTCATTTGAAGAGGTCTCGTCGTCACTCATGTCGGGATTTTCAACGGCTACGCGGGCGGCAGTTGCACTGATGCACAAATTTGCCGCCTCAAGAGCAGCGTCGTCGTTATCCTCTGCAAAAGCTTCATAGCCAAGTTCCAATGTGGACACAGCATCGGCAGCCATTTCGGCGCCGAAAGATCCGTCGTCATCAGTACCGTCAAGCAAGCTCTTCAATTCTTCACGTCTTGCTGCAAAACCTTTTTCCGTGCCGCTCCCTTGTAATATCGAGCTTAAATAATCAAAACACTTGCAAAAAGACTGTTCCATTTCTTTCCTTTTTTCATCAAGCGAACACCACAACAGAAAATTTGCTTTTTGTCTGCGGCACAAAGCCAGCGCAAAAAGCGCGGCAAATCTTCCCTTAAGAGATGAAATGTTTTCCAACAGGTCTTTTTGCATTATTTTTTCCACCGTATTTTCAAGTTTTTTACTCTTGCTGCTCAAACAAACGATTTTAGTCCTTGCACTCAAAGTATAAAGTTCCCATAATAAGGCACAGACAACTAAAAAAATTTGAATCTACTACCAAAACCTCCGCTGTCTTTTTTTTGGAGCACAAAAGGCAGTTGCGTGGGTCCTCAAGGACTCCGGGCTTTTTTGCACATGAAGACTTCCGAAGATTACATTTTTTGCGAACGTGCCGACAACACCTCGTGGCGTTTTCCCATTTCTAAAAAACACGTATGCGCCTGTGCAGTGACCTTGACTGCCGCAGCCGTATTGGCAGTATTCAGTCCTCATGAGGATCTGATATCCGTACAAAATTCACAACAAGAACAGGAATTTGATGAAAATTCCGATCTTGAGAACATTGGTGAGCAGGATCAAATCTCGGCAAACTCCGCAACCGTCAACCAATCTTTGTCAGAGCTTTTTGCCAGCAAACCGCAAGCCAATTTTCAAAGTTCAGGACAGGAAGCTACCGATAACTACGATGATACTCTGCCTGACAGCGCACTTGCCGATTCTGACGACGTACTTGACAATCAGGTAAAAGATCTGGCCGCACGCGACAACGGCAACAAAGCTGAGGACGAGCTTAAATGGTTTGAAGAGGACGTACAAAAGGGCGACACCATATCTTCGATCTTCTCGGATCTCAACATTCCCGCCTCGGTAACCATGGCTATTCTTGATAACAAGAAAGTAGCCGCCGAAGTCAATTCGCTTCAGCTTGGAGAACACCTATCTTTCCTGCTTGATGACAAAAGCAGGCTCATGGCCTTTGTGAAGCCTTTGGATAAGGATCGTCAGTTGCGTTTTTACCGTGATACGCCTGACAAAACCGATTTTGCTTATGTGATCGAGAAAAAAGGCTCTCATCTTAAAGACGGAGAGATCTTAGTTGCCGAAACCCCGGTAAAACCTGTTGCTAAACAGGAAACGGCAAAGCAAAGCGCCCAGAAGATCGCCGACGATTCCAAAACGGAGAAGAAGCTTTCGGCAAGAGAAAGTCGCGGACGTTTGGTAGTGGTTTCCATAGGCAAGGGCGAAACCTTTTCCACGGCAGCCAACAATGCCGGCATAAGCTATGCCGAGATCAACAAAATTCTGAACCTTTTCAAAGGTCGTATTCAATTCTCGCGCAATATACGCGCCGGGGACACCATGCGCGTACTGTTTACCGACTCAAAGGGTAAAGGCAAAATCAGCGCCGTGGAATTTTCCCTGCAAGGGCGCAAGGTATCCGCTTTTCTTAACAGTAAAGACGGAAAATATTACGATGAACACGGGCTTAACTCCACCGTATCCAATGCGTTCAGACGTTTCCCGTTCAATATCCGCGCCAAAGTTACTTCACCTTTCAATCCTTCAAGAAGACATCCGGTCACCAGAGTCATAAGACCTCATAACGGCGTAGACTTCGGCATGCCGGTAGGAACCCCGATCATTGCTCCGTCCGACGGAGTGGTAACCAAAGCTTCGTTTACGCGTTCTACCGGTTATTACATAGTATTAAGACACCGCGGAGCCTACTCAACGGTCTACATGCATTTATCAAAGCTCGGAGTAAAAGTAGGACAGAACGTAAAGATGGGCAGCGTGATCGCCAGATCAGGAAACACCGGACTTTCCACAGGACCGCATCTGCATTATGAATTGCGCATTAACGGAAGACCGGTAAACGCCCTGCGCGTTAAATTAAGCGGCATGCAGGATCTGGGAGCCAGCACCGATCGCAAGCGTTTTGCCGCCAATATCAAAAACTACAAACGAGATCTTTATAACCAAAAACTCATTGCAAAACGCTAAGTTGCTCGCATTTTAAAAAACAAGAAGTAGCTCTTTGCCTCCCGTCGCTTATTCAACGTGTTAAGGTGCTTTCAATTGATAGCTCCGGGAGGTATTCATGACGAAGCCAAATCTTTGCGGGTTCAACCTTTCATTACAGAAAGTTGACGATCGTTATGCCTGGATCAACAAAATGATCGATCTCAGGTTCTCTATAGGTGAACTCTTTTGCAAACTTTCGGAAAATAAAGTTCAGAAGGATACGGACGGCAACCTTAATAAACTTTGCGATGCTCTCCTAGATTACGTCTCAAAGGGACATTTTGAGATCTATCCTAAAATTTTGGAGCTGGTTGAAAACGCTTCAGGACGTTCTTTCTCCATTGCAAGACGCGCCATGCCCTTAATCGAACAAACTTCAGATTATCTCATGCGCTTTAACGATTATTACAATGTAGGAGCTGACGAACTTGCCGCAATCCTCCCGAATTTGCACAAAGATCTTAAAGAGCTGAAAAAATGTCTGGAAAGCCGTTTTCGCAATGAAGATCGTCTGATCATCGGACTTAAACTGGTACATGCAGCCGTTGAAACTCCGTCCGTCCGTCAGGCTTCAAATCACGGTTAGAAGATCCGAAACTCTTTTGATTTTTACCACGTCAAGTCCTGCGATCGGGCGGGACGGTGCGTTGTCAAACGGAACTATAGCCTTCACAAATCCCTGCTTTACCGCCTCGTTAAGCCGCTCCTGCCCAGACGATACCGGCCTTACTTCTCCAGTCAGACCGATTTCGCCGAAGGCGATAACTCTTCTGTCTATAGGACGATTTTTATAAGACGAAAGCATAGCCAGAACCAGCGGTACGTCGGATGCAGTCTCCTCAACCCTTACCCCGCCTACTACGTTTACGAAAACGTCCTGATCGCCAAATTCAACTCCGGCATGACGATGCAACACTGACAGCAACATGGCAAGACGATTCTGATCAGTTCCCAAAGACAAACGACGAGGATTTCCGTATTGCGATTCATCTACCAAGGCCTGCAATTCCACGAGCAAAGGCCTGGTTCCTTCCCAAATAACCATGGCAAGAGAGCCTGCCGCCACTTCTTCCTGACGATTTAAGAAAATGGCCGAAGGATTGCGAACCTCGCGCAAACCATTGTCGGTCATGGCGAACACACCTATTTCATTGACAGCGCCGAAACGGTTCTTCTGACAACGCAAAGTACGAAAACGTTGATCTGCACCTACCTCAAGAATTACCGAGCAATCTACACAATGCTCGAGGATCTTAGGACCTGCCAAAGTACCGTCTTTAGTAACATGACCTACGATGAAAACCGCTATGCCGGTCTTTTTGGCAAACTGAGTTAAGGCAGCTGCACCTTCTCGCACCTGGGATACGGACCCGGGAGCAGATTCAATTCCCTGCACATGCGTAACCTGAATAGAATCGACTACCAATACTTCAGGTCTTTCGGATACTGCCAAAGCACAGATATTTTCGATGGATGTTTCCGCAGCTATGCGTACTGCAGATACCGGCAAACCAAGTCTTGATGCTCTCAATGCCACCTGCTGTAACGATTCTTCTCCAGTTGCATACAGTACCCTGTGGGAAGATGAAAGCCTGCACACGGTTTGCAATAAAAGCGTGGATTTACCGGCTCCGGGGTTTCCTCCTATGAGTACCACCGATCCTTGAACTATGCCTCCGCCCAAAACCCGGTCGAATTCAGAATACCCAGAAGAAAGCCTAGGTCTGCTCTGAAGCGATATTTCAGACAGCAAAACTGCTCCCGTGCCGCTTTGCCCTGCAAAGCCAGAAAGCTTTAATGCAGCTCCCGCGGCTTTGGCTCCGGCAGAAGAGGCCTCACGTTCAGGACTTACCTTCTCCTCTTCTATGGTATTCCACGAACCGCACTCGCGACACTGGCCCTGCCAGCGCGCATAACGGGCACCGCAGTTTGAACATACATAAAAGTTTTTAGGTTTGGGCATAATAAAATCCTGAAAACTGATTTTTAGGAATTAAGCATCAACAGCAAAGCCACTGCCGACAAAAAACTGCGACTTAAAACCTGCGGAGCCTGAGCCCTTACTTTGGGTTTGGCCCAATAAGCTATGCCAAGACCGCCTTCCTGCATCATCTTAAGATCATTGGCTCCGTCACCTATGACGATCACCTGTTCTTTCGGGATGGAATAGCACGCCATGATTTCAAGTACGCCGCGACGCTTGGCTTCGGCATCCACTATCTCTCCTGCAACCTCTCCGGTGAAACGACCGTCGGACACTGCCAGCGTATTGGCTTTGATGAGATCCAATCCGTATTTTTTATCGATCACGTCGATAAGCTGGGTAAAACCGCCTGAACATACAGCTTTTTTCCATCCGGCCAAAGTCACTACTTCCATGAGTTCCTTCAGGCCCTCGGTCTCAGTCATGATCTTCTTTACCTCATCCAAGACCGAAACGCTACCGCCTTTTAGCATGGCCACGCGTCTTTTAAGCGAAGTGGCAAAATCAAGATTTCCGTGCATAGCCTCAGAGGTGATGGCCGCTACCTGCTCATATACCCCAAGACGACGGGCAATTTCGTCTATACCTTCGATTTGAACCGTGGTCATGTCCATGTCCATCACCAGTGCTCCAGGCTTTGCAAGCGAAGGCAGATGATCCATGATCATGACATCGCCGCCGCAGATATTTCCCGCCTCGGCATCGGCAATTATTTCCCGGCGTTTTTCCGGTAACATCTTCTCATCGCAGCAGCAAAGCATGCCGTTTGCTCCGAACTTGCAATCGTAATTTAAAACCTGAAGTTTAAGCCCATGACGTTTGGCTGCGGTATTTTTTGCATCCTCGCCTCTGTAAGAAGGGTTCAATTTGCTCATAGCCGAGAAAAACAAATAAGTCATGAGTTAACTCCTTTTAAGAAATGGTTCACATTTGCCTGAAGCTTGATGCAGGCCGCCTCAAAACTCAAGTCAAAAATTTCAGCGTAAACTTCTGCAAGTTTAATGATGAGTTCTGGATCATAAGGACCTGAATGTACGTGATCATAATCGCTTTCCAAAATGATGCGATCAGGTCCTGCAAATTGTAGCGACGAAACCAGACGGCTTGATTTCTTTAACAGATACCTGCCTACGCTTAAATACATGCCGCAATCAAGATAATCGCGTGCAAGTTCCTTGGAGAAAGTGAAATTGTGCACGGCCCCGCTTATTCCTTGTGAGCGGTAACGCCGCAACAGTCTTATCATCTCATCGTGAGCTTTATATACATGCAGATTTAAAGGCAGAGCATGACGACAGGCAAACTCTATTTCACCTGATAAAAGATGTACCTGATCGCCTATATTAAGAGACGGACTCTCGGTATCCAAACCGCATTCGCCAAAACCTGACACCTGATAAATACTAAGCAGACGCTCAAACTTATCTTCTGGGAATTCTCTGTTTTCAGCCATCCAGGGATGGATGCCGATCATGGCTTTATACCCTTGTGCCTTGGCAAACTCAAGGTTGCGCACACTATCATCTAGCGAGCAGGAAACGCCGATTAAAGAGATCCCGTGCGCATAAGCCGCCTCACATATTTCATCAGGACCCGGGTATAAGCTTACGTGGACATGGCAGTCGGTAAGTTGCATTTTATTTTAATAACAGCAAAAACTCGTTCCCCGGCTTAAAGCCGGGGAACTTAAGAAAAAACTTTAGTGTTCGCGGGTGGAAGAGAACGTAACCTTGGGGTAACGTTCCTGCGCAAGATGCAGATTAACTCCTGAGGTAGCAAGATAAGTCAGGTTGTCGCCTCCGTCCAAAGCAAGATTCTGCGGGACGCGATCCTGCAATTCCTTCAGAGCTTTGTCATCTCCTGATACCCATCTTGCCGTGGTTACGGGGATCTCCTCGTAAAGGGCATCGACGTTGTATTCGTGTTTTAAACGGGAAACCACCACGTCAAACTGCAACATACCGACGGCACCTACGATAAGATCGTTGTTGATAAGCGGTCTGAAAACCTGCACGGCGCCTTCTTCTGAAAGTTGCAACAAGCCTTTTAACAATTGCTTCTGTTTCAAAGGATCACGCAAGTGGATACGTTTGAACAATTCAGGAGCAAAATTAGGGATCCCTGAAAAATGCAGATCTTCGCCTTCTGTAAAGGTATCGCCTATGCGCATGGTACCGTGATTATGCAAACCGATGATATCGCCTGCAACATCAAAATTCGCCTGCGTACGTTCGCCTGCCATAAAGGTCACGGCATCGGAAATAGCACTGTCACGCTTCAATCTCACATTATGCAGTTTCATTCCCTTGTGATAGGCACCTGATACGATACGCAAAAAAGCGATGCGATCGTGATGGCGCGGATCCATATTGGCCTGGATCTTAAAGATAAAACCGGTAAGTTTTGGTTCATCTGCCTTGACAAGGCGGGTATCGGATTGTCTGTCCAAAGGAGACGGTGCCCATTTGGTCAAACCGTCCAGCATCAGATCAACACCGAAATTACCCAAAGCGGTACCGAAAAATACCGGTGTCATGTCACCGTTACGATAAGCTTCAGGATCGAATTCACCTGAACCGCCTCCGCGTATAAGCTCGATATCCTCACGAAGTTTTGCCGCCAGATCCGATCCTACGGCCACGTCAACTTCAGGATTATCCAACCCTTTGATCGTACGACGTTCCTGAATATGGAATCCTTCTCCTGAATGATAAAGGTAAAGCACGTCATCAAGAAGATGATAAACGCCCTTGAAGCTTTTTCCTGATCCCACCGGCCAGGTAATGGGAGCGCAAAGAATATTCAGTTCTTTTTCGACTTCATCCAAAAGATCCAGTGGATCGCGGGTCTCTCGATCGAGTTTGTTCATGAAGGTGATGATGGGAGTGGTACGCAGTCTCGTAACTTCCATGAGCTTGCGGGTACGCTCCTCAACGCCCTTGGCAGCATCGATAACCATAAGACAGGAATCTACGGCTGTAAGCACGCGGTAGGTATCTTCGGAGAAATCTTCGTGGCCCGGAGTATCCAAAAGATTGATCACGCAACCGTTGTAAGGAAACTGCATCACCGAAGTTGAAACTGAAATGCCGCGCTCCTTTTCCATATCCATCCAGTCGGACTTGGCAAAAGTACCAGTACTTCCGCGCGCCTTAACTTCTCCAGCCCTTTGGATCACAGACCCAAACAGCAATACTTTTTCAGTGATGGTGGTTTTACCGGCATCAGGGTGGGAGATGATGGCAAAGGTACGGCGTTTATTGATTTCGCTTATTGTTTTTGGATCTGACATGATTTGATTTCCCCTCCCGCTGCGAAAACCGCGGGGAAAATTTCATTGCGGAATATACCTGCAGAGTACAGGAAGATCATATATATTCGGTTACATATGATCAAAAAAAAACCGTCGGATTTTATTCCTGACGGCCGTTCTTTTGGTAATTTGTTTTAAATGGTGCCCGGAAAGAGATTTGAACTCTTACTCAGTTACGAACTACCCCCTCAAAGTAGCGTGTCTACCAATTCCACCACCCGGGCAACTCATTTAACGAGGCTTATGATAGCAGAAAGTTTAATTATGTAAAGCATTTTTTTAAGATTTTTTAATGCCTTTGTATAAAACCTCGGCAAAAGTTGATATTTAAGCCATTCTGATAAAGTCTGTTTTTTTTCTGAAAAAAGCAGGATCCGGCAAAAATTAGTTTTTTAAAGACACAAACACATGCCGTCTTTCATGCATACTTACCAACAAGCAAAACAAACAGGATCTCTCATGAATAAAATAATCAAAGCATCACTGATGTCTGCTCTTGCCATTTCCGCAACCTCTGCATTTGCCAACGAATTTTTAATCGAATTTCCGTCAGGCAAGACTTGTAGCGTAACCGTAAATTCATCAGTTACCGCCGGATCTCTTCAGGAAAAATCACTCTTGAAGATTACGCAGATACGGAGCGCATTGTCTATCTTAGCTTCAAACTTGAAACTGACGGCAGCGACAGATACGAACCACACCTAGGAGATCTCTTACTACGTCCTCTGGGGAAATTTAGCGTTCTATAAAAAAGACTTTCTTTATTCAAAAGGTCTTTTCTGCATAGAACATGTAGACAACGAATGCCTTGCAGAACTTGAACAAAGATCCGCACTGCTGTTTAAAAAAAATAGAGAGGGACAAATGATTTTTCGTAAATAGGAACATCTAGGATCAAAGTATCAGCGCTCTGTGTTGGATGTATGAGTTTTGGCAAAGCCTCTGCAGATTTTCATCTTTGGACTTTAGATAAGAAACAAACTGCCGACAAGGTGGAAAAGCGCTTGACTGCGGCATCAATCGGACTTACATCTTTTGTCTCCATGCAAAATCAATACAACCATCTATCGTGAGGACGAACGCGAACTCATACCGGTGTGCAAATAATTCGGCGTAACGCTTACTCCTTTTCCAGTCCGCTTGCAGGCGGTCACCTCAGCAGTCCTGAATGGAACAGTGACAGCTTGCGCAGTCATACCGACCGGACTTCCCGCCAAAATATGACCACGCCAAGTTTTCGGATCTCCCAATCATAGAGCGCATGCAGGAAATTGCCAGAGAGCATGATCTGTCCATGGCAACGGTGGCTCTTGCCTGGCTTTTGGCAAAACCGTGGATGAGCTCTTCTATTATCTGAACCACTTCTACGTCTCATCTTAAAGATGCCTGCAAGGCTACTGAATTAAGCCTTACAGACGAAGAAAAGAATTTTCTGGAGGAGCTTTACACTGCTCACGAAGTAGTAGGAGCTCTTCCCGTAGTTTTAGACTATGAGTAAGGAGGCGATACCTCCTTACTTTTTTAATAAGAGAAATTACGCTCGCGCTCGGTTAACACCGGAACATTGCGCCCAGTCAGCAATTTCTCATAAATGGCAGCATATAAAAGTACCCTTTGCACATAGCCGCGTGTTTCAAGAAAAGGTATGTTCTCAATATACATGCCGGCATCACGCCTTATTCCGTCATGAGAAGTCCAGCGCAAGACCCTGCCGGGACCTGCATTGTAACCTGCCGAAGAAAGCACGCGGTTTTGTGAAAATTTTCCCAAAAGATCGCGCAGATAAGCCGAGCCGAAACGTATGTTGAGATCAGGATCAGTAAGTGATCCGCTTCCTCTGTAACGATAACCGTTCTTTTTGGCAACCAACGAGGCCGTTGAAGGCATAAACTGCATGAGTCCTACAG
>CABQMD010000017.1 GCA_902465145.1 uncultured Succinatimonas sp.
CATGATGATCCTGTTTTGGAGATCCAAAAACAGGGTATCGGTCCGGTTACAGCCGGAGACATAATTTGTCCTCACGGCGTTTCAATCAGAAATCCTGATCTGGTGCTCTGTCATATTACCGATGATAAATTGAGATTGAATATGCATTTGCATGTTACTCGCGGTCGCGGCTATTGTCCTGCAACTTCTCGACCGGTATCTGACGTAGAAGAGCGCTTTATCGGCAGACTCACTATTGATCCTTCTTACTGTCCGGTGCTTAATGTAGCTGTTCACGAGGAAATACTTGCGGATAGAAAGGAAAAATTGATACTGGATATCGAAACCAACGGGACCATTGCTCCTGAAAATGCGGTTAAGATTGCCGGTACTATTTTTGCTGACCAGCTTAACAGCTTCGTGGATATTCGGAACAGTGTTGCTCCTGTTGAAGATTCCAGTTTCACCACTTTCATCGATCCTAAGCTCATCTGCCCGGTTGAAGATCTAGAACTTACCGTCCGCTCTGCCAATTGTCTTAAGGCTGAGGGAATTAAGTATATCGGCGATTTGGTTCAGAGAACTGAAGTCGAATTGCTCAAAACTCCTAATTTGGGTAAGAAATCTCTTACCGAAATTAAGGATGTTTTGGCTGAAAGAGGTTTGTCTTTGGGAATGCGCCTTGAAAACTGGCCTCCTGAGGATTTGGAACTCTGATCGAGAAGCTATTCTTGATAAATTGAGGGGATACTGGTTGTATCCCCTTTTTCGTTAATTCAACCTTAAGGAATTTCTTATGTTTGATCCTCAGAAATTGAATGAAGAACAGTACGATGCACTGTGCGAATATGCTATGGATTTGTTTTCATTTTCCGCCACGGAATCTCTTAGTATCAATGATCCCGAACAATATGCGGAGGTGCTAAGGCTTTCAGGAACATGTTCACAGTGGGCGTACTCGGCAGATGCTGCAAGCATGGAACTTGATCCTGAAGAATGCGGTACAGGGGATCCGATCAGGGTGACGATTTCCTGTGTCTTTCAAGGAGAAGAAAACAGCCGTTCCGTAGACGTAGCGGATGTTTATTTCACTCTTGAGGGGATGGAGGAAAAATTGGGAACCGTGGTGTGGTTCCCTGAGCGTGATTCCTGGCGTTAGAGTAAAGGTTACGGATTTATGGTGATGGGAGTTCCCACGTCAACCATATCCAGAAAAACGTCAAGATCAGGATTTAAAAGAGCTATGCAACCGTTGGTCCAGTTGGTGCGTTGTACCGTTTCCTGATAATCTCCGCGACTTGCCGGTTGCCCGTGTACCATGATCATTCCCCCAGGCCTTTTCCCGTATTCTCTGGCATTGGCTATGTCTTTAGAATTAGGGTATGAGATATGAAAAGCTTTGTAATAATTTGAATTGTTTTTTATGTAGTCTAAAGTATAGGTTCCTTCGGGAGTGCGTCTGTCTCCTTCAAATTGCTTGGGGCCTTCAGGTCGGTCAGATAAAGCTATCCAGAATTTTTTGATGATTTTGTCGTTGCGCATGAGCATCATTTCATGACGCAATTTATGTACGATCACGTGGTCGATTAATCCTTTTTTGGGGACGGTGGAGTTGCCGTCTGCATATAAAGGCAAAGCGTTTATGCGTTTTAACTTCGTGTAATCAAATTCTTCGTCATAAGCAATTCCGCTTTGTACCGCAGCTGACAGAAGATCGTCTGGTACGGGGTGAAAAGCCTGAGATTGAGATGATAAAAATAAACATGAAGATGCTATCAGAACTGATAAAGCTTTTTTCACTTAGCTCTCCGGGGCACGGACGCCGATTAACATGCAGCCTTTCAAGGCCGGTTATAAGACTTTGTAAGAATACAGAATGCAATTTTAAACGACGATGTCGGCAAGGTTAAGTCTTTTGATGTTAATTGCACCGGTGTTTGGCAAAAAATTAAGGTCAAAGAGTGCTCTTTGTTAAAATGGACTTTTAAGAATAAAAAAGCGGACGGGTAAATTAGAATGACAGATGATCGTAATCCAGAAGAATTAAGTCTTGAAGGTATAGAGTGTACCCCGCTTAAAAAATTTGCTGAGGATGCTTACCTTAACTATTCTATGAGCGTGATCCGCGACCGAGCGTTGCCTTCGGTTACAGACGGATTAAAGCCGGTACAAAGAAGAATTCTTTATGCCATGGCCGAGGCCGGACTGACACCTGATTCGCAGACGCTCAAATCCGCAACTACTGTAGGCAATGTAATTGGTCATTACCATCCGCACGGCGATTCTGCCTGTTACGAGGCCATGGTTCTAATGGCTCAGCCTTTTAGTTTTCGTTATCCTTTGGTACACGGTGAAGGAAACTGGGGAGATGCCGAGGATCCCAAATCATATGCAGCCTATCGTTATACGGAAGCGAAACTTGCAAAATTCTCTAATGCTTTATTAAGTGATCTTAAGAGCGGTTGCGTTGAATGGATAAAAAACTTCGACGGTCAGCGTAATGAACCCAAAGATCTGCCGGCAAGGCTCCCTGCAATTTTATTAAACGGTACTACCGGAATTGCAGTCGGTATGGCTACCGATATACCGCCGCATAATCTGTGTGAAGTGGCAGATGCCGTTATTTATCTGATGGATCATGAGAAAGCAACGGTAGCAGAACTCATGCAGTTTATTCATGGACCTGATTATCCTACGTATGCCCAGATCACATCAAGTCGGGCCGAGTTGCAGAAGATTTACGAATCAGGCCGCGGCAGCGTGAGAATGCGTGCAACCTATACTGTGGAAAAAGAAGGTATAGTGATCCGAGCCATGCCTTATCAAGTTTCTGCAGGACTCATCGAAAAACAAATCTCCGAACTGATGGAGAAAAAGAAACTGCCGTTGGTTGACGATGTGATCAATGCATCGGATCACAGCGATCCTTGCAAATTGATCATCGTACCGCGTTCCAAACGAGTCAAAGCCGATGAACTTATGGAGTATTTATTTGCTCTTACGGATCTTGAGACAACCTATCGCGTGAATCTCAACATGTTGGGATTAGACGGCAAGCCTCAGGTAAAAAGTTTGCCGGTAATTCTTAAAGAATGGCTTAACTTCCGTAATGCCTCGGTAAAACGACGTCTTAATTATCGCCTTGAACAGGTTAATGCCAGATTGCATGTCCTTGAGGCATTGATGGCGGTTTACCTGAACCTTGACGAAGTCTTGAGAATAGTGCGGGAGAGCGAGCATCCCAAACAGGAGCTTATGGAAAAGTTCGGTTTGGATGACAAACAGGCCGAATATGTACTCGATACCAAATTGAGACAACTGGCCAGACTCCAGGAGATTAAAATCAAGGAGGAGCAGGGCACTCTCTGTAAGGAAAAAGATCATATCGAAGAGCTTTTATCTTCAGATAAAAAACTCAAGGCTCTGGTAAAAAAGGAGATCAAAGCCGACAAGAAACTTTACGGCGATGAGCGCAGAAGTGAAATTTGTGAGCATGACAGCGCAGCTGCGGTTTCAAGCGACGACTTGATACCGAGTACTCCCGTCACTGTGATCCTTTCTAAAATGGGATGGATACGTGCTGCCAGCGGAACCGATGCCGACGCTGAAAACATGTCTTATCGCAGCGGAGATGCTTTCTTGGCCAAAGTTTCAGGTTATACCAATGAAACAGCCTGTTTTATCAGCAACTTGGGACGTATATACAACGTGGATATTGGGGAACTTCCGTCTGCACGCGGCCAAGGAGAACCGCTGTCGTCCAAGGTTACTTTGTCCCCAGAAGAAAGCATCTGCAGTGTACTTATTCCTCGTAAAGGGGAATTTTACCTTGTGGCTAATTCCAAGGACTACGGTTTTATCTGTTCTGATGATGCTCTTTTGACGCGCATGAAAGCCGGCAAAGCTTTTATGACTTTGGATCCTGATACCAAAATTTTTGCGCCGGTAAAAGTTAATTCCAAAGAAGACGATACTGTGGTGGCAGTCAGCCGTCAGGGCAGGATCTTGATTTACAAGGCATCTGAAATTCCGGTTTTATCGTCAGGGCGTGGCAGTAAACTTATCAGTATTAACAGCGCTAAACTAGAAGTCGGTGCTGACGGACTGGCTGCATGTGCCGTGATCCCCGAAGGCGCAAGTGCGGTATTGCATGCAGGTAAACGCATTATGAAACTTCCTATATCTTTGCTGAAGGAAAAATTAAGTTCCCGAGGGAGAGCAGGAGAAGTATTGCCACGCGGATATCAAAAGGTAGACAGTATTGAAGTGATTGTAAATTCGGCTCCTGCTGATGACGGTGAGGTAAATGCCGTTCCCGATTTTCAGCTGGAGTAAATGCAAAATCAAATAAACCGCGCCTTAAGGCGCGGTATGACGATTAGAAATACAACCACATAGCTCCGAACAGTCTTAAGAACAGGGCGTTGAGGGCGTAAAGTACCAGCAGTACTACCATCAGAGAAATATCGATCATGCCTATGGGGGGAATGATCCTCTGTATCGGAGATACTATGGGATAGGTAAGTTGCCCGCAAAGCATGCTGATCCCTCGGGTTGAAGGTAACCAGGAGGTCAGGGCCTGAACAAGCAAGAGCACTATAAGCAGATAACCGAATGTTTTTACGGTCATAAGTATTCCCAAAACGGGGACGAATCCTATCAGTTCGCTTGAACCGAACCATAGGGCAAAGCCTAACCAAAACAACAGCGAAATTATTAAAGCCACGATCATGCCGGCATAAAAAAATCCGCGCACGCTTTTCTGTCTGAAAGGCATGAAACGCATGATCGGATCGGTAAGTTTTGCAACTGTTTGTGAAAGAGGATGGTAATAACTGACGCCTGAGGATTGCAGCAGGGAACGCAATTCAAAAAGCATGATCAGCGCCTGTCCTACCAAAACGATGAGGGCGTAAGGGTTGTACATATGGTTCTCCTGGTTGAATAGTCCTGATTAAAACATGCTTTCAAATTCGGCAGTGCGGTCAAGACTTGCCTGAATGACTTTCTGCATCATGTCTTCAAATCTTCCTTCGCTCATCTTTGTAAGTCCTGCGAAGGTAGTTCCTCCTTTGGAGGTTACAGCTTCGCGCAAAGAGGCAATGCTTTGCTGCTGATTGTTTATAACCATATCAGCAGTGCCTTTGAAAAGTTGCTCTACCATGGATCTGGAGTCTTTTTCATCAAGACCGTGACGAACTGACTCTGCTATCAAAGCTTCCATGAAACGATAAACAAATGCAGGTCCGCATCCTGCTACCGCACCTATAACATTGAGTTGCCGCTCATTGCCTTCACAAACGGTTCCCATGCCTTTTAAAAGCAGACGTACCAATTCCTTGTCAGGATCTGCACAGCATTTATCGAAGGTTACTGCGGTAACTCCTTCCCCTATCTTTGCCGGAGTGTTCGGCATGATCCTTACCAATCTTGAGGAATTTAAAAATTTTTCTATGGATTTAAGGGGATAACCTGCTGCCATCGAGATCACCAGTTTTTCCTCAAAATCTATCTTGGCATCGGCAAGCTCCTGCAAAACCGCGGTGAGTATCTGCGGTTTTACCCCTAAGAAGACAATTTTTGACTTTTGGACAGCCTGCACATTGTCGGTAGTGATGTTGGCACCTGATACTTTGAAATGCTCAAGCTTTTCAAGATGAGGTCCCGATACGGTGATATTTCGCGGAGACAGGCTTTTTATCACGCTTTCAAAGATGCATGAAGCCATGTTGCCGCCGCCTATGAATGCAACGGAAGTGTCAGTACGTCCTTGTTTGTATTCACGGGCACCGAATATGGCCGTTCCGATACGTACTTCGGTAGAACCGCATTCTATGGCCTGCTCCAAATCGTGAGTCATGCCCATGGAAAGCGTGTTTATCTCAGGGTATGTTCTTTTGAGCTTTTCAAACAGATCTTTAAGTTTTTTGAAAGATTGCTTAATTTCAGTTTCGTCGGCCGTATCTTTGGCAATTCCCATGAGACCTTTTATGCGCAGGTTCGGTTTTGATGCCACTTTGGAGGCTATTTGTTCTGCTTCCTCAGGAAGACATCCTGATTTTTGTTCTTCTCCTGAGATGTTTACTTCAATCAAAACCTCAAGAGGTTTCATATTTGACGGACGCTGTTCCGAAAGCCTTTCCACAACGATTTCTCTGTCCACGCTTTCGACGATGTCAAAGTGTTCGGCAATCAGTTTGGTTTTATTTTTTTGAATGGGACCGATAAAATGCCAGCATATGTCGTTGTAACCTTTTTTTCTCAATTCCTCTATTTTTTCAGAGGCTTCGACTGCATATGATTCTCCAAAATGTCTTTCACCCTGAAGATATGCTTCTTCTATAGCCTCAACAGGTTTGGTCTTGCTGACGCATAACAACTGAACGAGTTCATCCTTCTTGCCGTATTGTTTGACTGCATCGTCTATCCTGTGGTGAATTTGAGACAGTTTTTCGCTTATGCTTAACATTTGTTCGCCTTTCCTTTAAATTGATACGATTAAGCAATTATAACCAAGCGTAAAACTTTCAAACGCATTACATGCAAATGGTGAAAAAAGATGTTTGTTATTGATAAGGAACTGTGTTCTGCCTGCGGAGATTGCAAAGACGCCTGCCCCTGCGATGCCATCATAGAACACGATACTTACTGTGAGATTGATCCTGATCTTTGTGCAGAATGCGGAGCCTGTCAGGATGTTTGTGAGCAGGGAGCCGTAAGCGAGCAGGAGATCCCTTCGGTACGCGTTTAAACTTCAGATTTAAACAAGCCGCGTTAGTTCCGATCATATGAGATCATGAGAGGACAACACGGCTTTTGTTTGATGTTATGAGAGTTTATGCTTCTTCTGCTTTCATGCGGCCTTGCTTGAAAGCGTCTAAAAATTCTCCTTTTTCAAGATTTTTAATGTTGACGTCCATCTGATTAAACGGAATTTCAATGCCGTATTTGGCAAATTCGCTTAGAGTTTGTGAACACAGATAATCGATGGTGAGCTTACGTTTGCCTATTTCCGCCACGTAGACCTCACACATGATGGTAACTGCGCTTTCATCCAGTGATTGTACGTAGATTAAGGGGGCCATGCCTTTGGCAATGAAACGGCACTTGCGGATGATGGAACTCAACACGGCTTTTGCTCTGTTAACATCGGCACCGTAACCTATACCTACGGTGAACTCCAACTTGGTTACGGTGTTGGAAAGCGACCAGTTGGTCAAAGCTGCGGTAAGAAATTCGCGGTTGGGGATCATCACTTCCTTGTTTTCAAAAGAAAGTATGGTGGTGGAGCGTATGCGTATGCGACTTACGGTTCCGGACAAACCGTTTAAGGTGATAATGTCGCCCACACGGATCTGACGTTCAAAAAGAATGATAATGCCGGAGACGAAGTTAGCGAAGATTTCCTGAAGGCCGAAACCTAAGCCTACAGATAAAGCTGCGACCAGCCATTGCAGATTCTCCCATTTTATTCCCACGGCACCTGCGGCAAAAACCAATCCCAAGGCCATGATGATATAGGAGGTAATGATTTTGATCGTATAGCTGGTACTGCGATGCTGTGCCCCGGTAGCCTTCCACATGAACATTTTTTCCAAAAGCGAAGGAAGGTTGCGATTTAAAAGGACGGTGATTGCAATTATGAGTGTTGCAATGAGTACGTCTGCCAAAGTCAGCGTATCAGTTACAATTTCTTTTCCGCCTGAAATATCGGTATGACTCCAAAGAACGATGTTTCTCAAATATCCCAAAGCACCTGCAAGATCGTTCCATTGGAAATACATGAAAAACAATGTGAGGCAAATCAGAGCTCCGTTTATAAGTTTGAACGCTTTGGCCGAAAGATTTTCAAGTCCCAGACTTTCCTTAATGAATGCAAGATTGGTTTCGCGTTCATGAGAACCTTTGCTGTGCTCATCAATATTGTTTATGGATTCAAGCCGTTTGCGTTGCATCTTTGACTGGAATACGTAGACGGCACGATGTACCGTGTTGGATACAATCCAGTACCCCAAAACCGTGTAGCAAGTATAGGCAATGCGGTTTATAAGCCTGATGGTAGTGTAGTAATAGCCGTTGGCAACCGCTACGGCAATTGCCAGCGGTAAAAGTAAACCTGCGGCTGATACAAACCATAAAAATGCGCTCATTTCGTCAGTGCTGTGCAGTTGAGTACGGATCCAGCGGAAAGATACGATCACCATGGCAACAGAGCAGAGAATGATGACGAGAAATCCTATGGCGTCGTAGAAAATCACGGATGATTTTGTTTCGACTATGTTGGCAACGATCAAAATAGGAATTAACGCATACCAGATCCCGCTTAGCAGTTTTCTGTCCTGATAAAGAGCATCGGGGTTCATGGAAAAATGGCGTTGGGCCAGAGAATTCGGTTTTAAAATTTCCAGAAGATAGACGAATACCATGATATGCAACAGAAGCATACCTATGACTTTCATCTGATCAATGCTGTTATCAAGGCACAGACAGATGATCACTGCGCCGCAAAAAGCCCATCCCACGACTTTTGGCAACACCATTATGAAATTGAGAACGATGGCTGTGGGGGTTACGGATAAACCGTCGTTTCTTCGGTCAAGTTTACCTGCAATACGGTTGTTAAATTTCCTTAAATACGGGGTGATCCAAAAAATCATGAAAGCAAGCAGTGTCGCCGGAATACCGAGTGTCATAGCGGTGGTTGCAGTTTCCCGCCAGTAGTTTTGCGACTTTATTTGGGAAACGAAATGCTCCATTTCCATGCTTAAGTTCGGAATGACGGAGATCAGGTAATCTTTGCCTATGGGTTGGTTGCTACGTAACCAGAACAGATTTTCGGTGATCTGATTGGTGATCTTGTCGCGAAGTTCGATAAATTCGTGATATTTGAGTTTTAAATTGATTGCCACGGTAAGTTGCGAGGACATAGCTTGATAGAGCTCGTTAAGCAGTTGCCTGCGTTTTATGATCACCGTGGTCAGGCTTTCCTGAACCGACTTTAATTCGCTGTTTTTGGCAATAAGATTGTCCACATAACCGTTGAGATCAAAAAGACGGTCACGACCTGCGCGCAAGTCGTAAAGCCAAATGGTAAGATCAGGAATAAGTTCGTCAAGATTTTCGCTTAGTACGAGATCCGGAATTTGGCTTTGCTGGCGGTTTAGAAGTCTTGAAAGCAACAAACTTTTATCAAGACCGTTAAGTTCGGTACTTACCGAATCGGAAAGCTGTTTTGCAGTAGCCAGAGCCGCTTCGACTTTGTGTGCGTCAGAAGAAAGGGTTGCGGATTTCTGACGATAAGAAGTAATGTAACCTTGGATCTGCTGATTGGTTGCAATTTCCTTTTGCAAAGCCTGATTGTTCTTAGCAAGCTTGGCCAAAGCTTCATCCGAATCATCTTGTCCGTTTTGGGCAAGCAGTTCGTTTTGTTTTTCCTGAGCCGCTTCCAAATATTTTTGCAGGTAGTTATTCTTTAAAGACGCTATCCGCATTTTGTAATTGGCTATGTCCATAAGCTCGGTGTGATTCTCAAGCTGAGTTTGCAAAAGCTCGTTTTGCAGGCTCAAAGCGTAAATTTTCAGAGCTTTTAATTGTGCGCTAATTGCTTTTAAATCCGGTTCGCTACTTAAGGCGCGGTTTAATGCTGAGATCCTCTGGTTATTCTTGGTTATGGCAGTCTGAGCTCTTTCAGTCAGAGTCTGCATTTCATTGTATGCGGCAGTACAGGAAGCAAATTCAGTCTGAGCATCGGAACTTTGACGGCGCAGGAATTCAACGAGATCATCTATTCCGCTTTGATTGCGATCTTTTAACGAAGGAATTTTTTCGTACTGTTTTTCATTTTTATAAAGAGTTGAGGTCAGAGCACGTATGGTTTGGGCTGA